>JBAXCM010000023.1:0-20163 GCA_037141475.1 Verrucomicrobiota bacterium
GAGTGCGCATCAGCACAAAACAACACGACAAGTCGGCGTTCAGCCCGGCGCGCAATTCGGGGAATCCAACTTGCTCCACATATTGGCATTTTTGAGGTCGAACACTGAGTTCTGCGGATATTCGCGCCATTCGTGGTTTGAACTTCTGTTTCTGGATTCATTGCAACTTTCAAAGATGTGCCCGGGGGAAATGACCGGCTCACGGGGCTTGGCAAGCGGACATCTTTGGCTATGGTGCCGGCATGTCGAAGTATGCTGGAGAAGAAGTATTGGTGGTGCCTCGCGCCTTGCTGAATGAAATCGGGGCCTTCCAGGGGATTCAAACCGCTGGCCTGGATGCCGCAATCTCGCGCTTGCTGGACCCCGAAAACCACTTTTTCATGGATCGCTCGGCGGCCGAGGACGATCCATCGCACAAGCAACTCATCGCGTACTGCATCTTTCGCTGCGGCGAGCGCATCCTTCACTACACCCGCGGCAAGGCCGGCGGTGAGAGCCGCTTGCATGCCAAAATTTCCGTCGGTGTGGGTGGCCACATCAACCCGATTGATACCGGTGAGGGCCGCACCGGTCCGACAGCCTATCATGCGGCGGTGGCGCGCGAGATTGCCGAGGAGCTTGAGATTGATGGCCCGATCACCCTTCGGATTATCGCATTGCTCAATGATGAATCCAATCTGGTTGGTCAGGTGCACTTGGGCATCGTCCATCTCGTCGAATTGGAAACCACGGCGGTTATTTCCCGTGAAGACGCGTTGACGGATTTGTCGTTCACTCCGCTGGCTGAGCTCAACGGCGAGTGGTTTGAGCGTTTGGAAACCTGGTCACAAATTTGCATCCGGCACCTTGCCGGAGGGGAGAAATGAGTACTTCGGCAGCCACAAAAGCAGCGTAATTAGAGATTGAAGTGGCATGCTTGCTGCTAATGCTACAACTTGAGGGCGCAGGCCCACCCCCCATACGCATCCCTCGCCATGCCCGCCAGCCCCAAAATCGTTAAGCCACGCATCCTCATCGTCACCCCGGAAATCACGTATTTACCGGCGGGTATGGGCAATTTGGCGCAGGCCATGTCTGCCAAAGCCGGTGGTCTGGCCGATGTGTCGGCCTCGTTGGTTTCCGCCCTGTTTGAGCTCGGCGCGGATGTCCACGTGGCCCTGCCAAACTACCGGCGCATGTTTCATGGTGATGTGTTCAACCTCCACGAAAAACAGTTGCGCAAGTATCATGAGGTGCTGCCGGAATCAAACATCCACCTTGCCGAGGACCGGATATTTTACTATCGCGAGAGGGTTTACAGCGACAGTTCGGAAGAGTCGATGCGCATTGCCCTCATTTTCCAGCGCGAGGTGATCAACCACATCATTCCGCGGGTGCGGCCGGATTTGATTCACTGCAACGATTGGATGACGGCCTTGCTGCCGGGCATGGCGCGGCGGCGCGGCATTAAAAGCCTGTTCACCGTGCACAATATCCACACCCGCCAGGTGACCCTCGCCCAAGTCGAGGAAACCGGCATCGACGCCGCTGAGTTCTGGATGAACCTGTATTTCACGGCGGCACCGTTAGGCTACGATCATGCCCGCTCCAACGTCATGGTCGATCTGCTCACATCCGGCATTTTTGCCGCCCACTACATCAATACCGTCAGTCCGCGGTTTTTGTGGGAAATTGTCGAGGGCTGGCACTCTGTGGTGCCGGACTCGGTGCGTTCCGAGTTGCGTTACAAGTATGCGGCCGGCTGTTCCACCGGGATTCTTAACGCTCCGGATCCATCGTACAATCCGGCCACCGATGATTCGTTGGTCCAGCCGTTCACCCCGGCGGATTTCCGCCCAGGCAAGCTCGCCAACAAACTCGCCTTGCAGCGCGAACTCCAACTCACCGAAGACCCAGAGGCAGCTATCTTTTTCTGGCCATCGCGCCTCGACCCCGTCCAAAAAGGCCCGCAGCTCTTCACGACCATTCTCCATCAACTCATCGCTGACTATTGGCAGCGCAACCTCCAAGTGGTCGTCGTCGCCAACGGTCCCCACGAACAGTACTTCCATCACATCGTTCAGGAATTCGGCCTGCACGACCGGGTGGCCGTGGTCGATTTCGACGAACGCCTTTCGCGCCTCGCCTACGCCGGCTCGGATTTTATGCTCATGCCCTCCTTGTTTGAGCCTTGCGGGTTGCCGCAAATGACCGCTCCGCTTTATGGCACACTGCCCGTCGTTCATGCCACCGGGGGCCTCTACGATACCATCCGCCCACTCGATGTGGACGAATCCACCGGCAATGGCTTCCGTTTCAATCATTACAGCGCCGATTCACTGCGTTGGGCGATCGACCGGGCGATGGATTTCCAGGCTCTGCCGCAGGACATCCGTGACCGGGAGATCAGCCGGATCATGCGCGAAAGTCTCACGGAATTCAGCCACGAAAAAGTCGCCAAACAATATATCGCCATCTATGAGGAAATGCTCGCCCGACCCTTGGTGGAAAAGGAAGCCGGCCAGGAATTCGCCAAACTCGTCGAACCCGTCGTGTCCAGGGTGCTCAGTGGCCAAAAACTCCATCAGGGGCGCCGCAACCAAAAACGCCCGGGCTAACAGACAGGCGCATGCCCGACCCCATTTCCCCACCAGCTCCCGCGCCTTGGTTGATCCGCATCCCGGAAATTTTTGCGGATGTCCTGTCATCTATCCTCGATCAGCTCGGTTCCCCACCCGGCACCAAATTGGGTCACCAATACCATCTGATTCGGCCGTCCGACCCCACGAAGATACGCCGGATGGACGCAGCCATGTTCATTCGGTGGAATATGCCGGTTCACCACAGCTGGCCCTGCCGCCCGCGTGACCTGACCGGCTTTGTCGAAAAGGCCGCCCAAGCCCTGGCTCGAAAATTTGCCGCAGCCGGGCCGCAAATGTTGCTCGTGGGCTTGCTGGATCCGAGTTCGACTGACAGCTATTACAGGAAACTGGCCTCCAACCTGCGAGGGCGGGCCCTGCAATTGTTTCCGCCACCCGTGTCGCCACGGCCCGAAGTCGATGCCCAGGACCCGCATGCTGCCACCCTGTTTTGCCTGCTCGGCAGCGAGGGACTGTTTTGCGGCTTGCAATCCCCCAACCTTGCCAACGGGTTCTATCCGGGTGGCACCCGCTTCATCAGCCAAAATTCGCCGGAAACCATCAGCCGGGCGGGTGCCAAGCTCGCCGAAGCCCTTCATTACCTGCGGCTTCACCGGCCCCAGCCACCCCCGCCTGCGCACTGGCTCGAGCTAGGTGCCAGCCCGGGTGGCATGACCTCCGAGTTGCTCGCCAGAGGCTACCGGGTGACCGCTGTGGATCGTGCCCCGCTGCACCCACGCCTCTCCGTCTCCCCCGATCTAACCTACGCCTGCGGCGATGCCGCCACCTTCCGGCCGCCGGATGGCATCCGCTACCAAGCCATCCTATCCGATATGAATGGTCCGGCAAGTGACTCGATGGCAGCCGTGCTGCGTTTGTCAAAATACCTGATACCGGACGGGCTGGTAATTTTCACGCTCAAGACTGCAGGGACCAGCAGCCATGAGGACGTTCTGCGGCTGAGCGCCGCGGTGACGGCGCGAGCTGCCAGAGAGGGATTGCGGCGCTTGGCGCAAACCCACCTGACGTATAACCGTCATGAATTTACGCTGTTTTTCGAGGCGTCAGGATCGGTTCACTCAAGGCCGCGTTCGGATACTTCATCCTCGTCCCAGCCGAGGTAATGGCCGAGTTCGTGGAGCAGGGTGGTGCCCACCTCGTCGCGATAATCCTGTTCGTCCTGCTCCACCCATTGCCACAGGTTCTCCACAAATAGCCTGATCCGCGGAACTTCCTCCGCTGTCGGCTCGTCCAACAGGCAACTGCCTTCAAACACGCCCAGCTCATCCCCATCCAGTCCGGCGTCGTCAGGACTCAGCCCGGGCCTGGCTTCAAACGAAATCACGCAACGATTGGCCGCATCCTGCACGTCTCGTGGCAGGACTTTGACCAATGCCTTCACTTCCTCATCCGCCCAGCGGCTCAGTGTCTCGAACGTCATGCCCGCTTGATAAACGCGATGACTGCGTCGGGCAAGCGCTAAGTCCTGCGGAATAACACCTGCCCACACAGTGGAGACTGATTCCACCACCACCACCCTCATGCACCTGATGGAACAACTCTGTCTTCTTCCTTCACAGTACCTAGCCCGGTCGATGGAGATGTCAAAACAGACTTTCATGGCTCAAAGTCCGCCGATTTCTCAGTGGAATTGTCAATGGCTGAGTTGAAGAGATAGATACGGCATGAAACCTGAGTTAACAAAACGGCGGATCTGACGGGCTAACGCAGGCGATTGAGCCAGCGTTCGACGTCGCGGAATACCTTGTCACGCTGGGTATCGAACATCAGCAGGTGATAGGCATTTGGGTAATTCCGATAGGTTTTGCGGATCCCCGGGGCCACTTGCGCCACAAATCCGCGCACATCCGCATCGCTGTTGAAGTAGTCTTTGCCACCGTGAAGGATGAGCACCGGTACCCGCAGGGCGGCCGCACATTCATTCATGCTTTCAATATGACGGCCCAAGGTGCCCAGCAGGCGCAACGTGTGGAGCTTGATATTGTAGGAATTTCTCTCGGCTTGACTCGAGTGTTTGGTGGATTGGGTGACTTGCACGTCGTGCCCACCGGAAAGAATATCCAGAGATATGCGTGCCAGGGGAAATGTCTCGGCCGCTACCTGTAGCAACTGGATTTTCCAAGCTGGTATATCGTCGCGGAAGCGCACCACTGGCGAGGACAGCACCAAGGCATCGCAAGGCAGGTCGGAAGCCGGGGATTGCCGCAACGCGTGGGCGGCGATGAGCCCGCCCATGCTCTCGCCATACCAGACGATTTTTGCGTCGGGGTGGCGCTCCCGCACTAACTGGGTGAAGGCAAACAAATCCCGGTACCAATCGTTGGGATCGCCGATGTCTCCGCGCCGTTCAAGGATCGGATCGCTTCCCTGTCCGCGCACTTCATAGGCATACAAGCCACTGTGCGGTTGATGAACAAGCAGGTGCTGGCCGAGGTTGGCGTAATCGATGGAGGCCCCACAAAAGCCATGGATGCCGATGAGAATCACGTCCTGCTCGACTGATTTTGAAATCCACCGTCGGTAGCCAAATGTCTCACTCATGTCACCAGCAGCTTCTTGAGCGCAGGGCGGGTTGACCCGGCTCACCGTGGTGTATTGCGAGCTGCAGCTACTCATTGCCAGCGACAGTGC
Source organism: Verrucomicrobiota bacterium (assembly GCA_037141475.1). Classification (GTDB taxonomy): domain Bacteria; phylum Verrucomicrobiota; class Verrucomicrobiia; order Verrucomicrobiales; family Akkermansiaceae; genus Luteolibacter. Next base: position 5,271 of record JBAXCM010000023.1, read on the forward strand.
ACAACCCACCGCACCCCCTAAACTGGCAGAAAAACGGCTATAACCTGCAGATCCCGGCAACACGCCGCAGCATCGCGCGAACCCACAAAAATGCAACCCCCTGCCCACAACTTGTTAGCCGATCGCCATCCGGGCTAATTCCCATTTCCCTTCGCCGGGTAGCGGTAATGCCCTAAAATCTGATAGTCGAAGAGCGAGTTTTCCCATTTTACGTTGGTGTCGAGGTGATGGACGACCCACGGCTGAGTGGTATTGCCGTCAGGACCTGGGACGACGATACCGATATGAGCTTCGGCCGAATGGTTGCCCACCAACGCCCAGACAACAATATCTCCTGGTTGGTAATCAGCGGCATTGCGGCTGCGGGTCAGCGCGGTGCCCTTGCGACTGAAAAAACATTGCAAATTGAATGTGCGCCGATGATCCATGTTCTTGTCGGGCGCGGTCACACCAGGAAAAATCTGCGGGTAATTCTTAAAATTTTTCTCCATGTCCTCGTGAACCTCCACCTGCAGGTCAATGCCGAGCTGGCGATAGCAGCGAATGATCACATCCTCGGCTTTGCCCTTGCCGGAAGGGACGTCGCCATTCGGATAGGGAATGGTGTAGTAGGCGGGCTCATAGGCGATGGGTTTAAGCGAGTGAGCGAGAGCCGCCGCTGCCAGCCGATCACCAAAGGTCCCGGAGCGTTCCAGCGAGTCCATCAACAGGTGCGCTTGCTCCAGCGATGTGCCACTTTGCGCCGCCCGCAAAAATGGCAACAACGGCCGTCCGAACCAGAACGTGATGGCAGCCGCAATCACTAAAATCACCCAGCCACCAAAGAAATTCTGACGCTTCGGTTTTTGCGGGCGCGGACCGATGTATTCGATCGTATGGTAAAAGTCGGAACGTTTCTGCGCCATGAACGTGTGGGGATGGGGGATCGCTGCACGGCCATTGTCGCAAAAATATTCCACTTTGACCACGACATAGATCCAATCCTGAAAAATATATTTTTTCGAAGGTGGATTGGCAGGGCCCGCGTGGCATGACTGCCTCAGGCGGACACGCTGCGCAGGGTCTCGAGGTAATCTTCCAACGAGTTGAGGCATGCGCGCCGGGTTTCCACATGGCGCGGCGAGCTGGCGGTGACCCAGACCCCGGCAATAAGGGCGACGAAAAAGGCGGCTTCGGCAGCGGGCTTGATCGAGCGGTGAATCAGGCCCGCGCTCTTGCCGCGTTCCAGCAACCCGGCTACCGCCGCCCGCCAGGCAATCCATATCCGCTCCAGTCCCTCCCCGAACGGGTCGTCCGAGCCACCACCAGCCGCGGCAAGAGCGCTCAACGCCGCTGTCGGATCGCCGGGTGCCAGTTCGCTGAAACGTTGCCGGCACAGTTGCCTCAGCGCATCCAGTGAGTCGGCGTGCTCCAGCGGAGTGACCCACAGTTCGGCGATCGCCTGCCCAAGACGCTCGTCAATCCACACCCGCGCCAAACTCCTCTTGTCAGGAAAATGATGAAACAATGCCCCCTTCGTCAGTCCCGCCCGAGCCACCACACTGCCCAATCCCGTGCCCACATAACCCTGACTGGAAAACTCCTCGCCTGCGGCATCCAGAAGCGCCGCCCGGGTGACTTGGGGTTGCTTTTTACGTTGGTTCACGCGAGAGAAATACCAACCGGTGGGTATGGCGTCAAGCCTCATCGCTCGGGGATGGCTCAGAAGCCATTGGCGATGCGTGAGACGAGGGCGTCGGCGGCGCGTTCGAGGGCGTCGGGCAAGGCATTATTGCGAGCGGTTTGGAGGTCTGGATCGACGAAGAGTTGGCTGGTGCCGATGGACGAGCCTGAGGCGAGGACATGCCTAGGATTTTTTGCGTCCTTAAGGATCCACATGAGGGTGACGGTATTGGAGAGTTCGTCGGGGTGGACGGTGTCCAGGCGGGAGCCGCGGATGGCTGAGTAGGTGATATTTTTAATGCGGCCCTCGAGGATGGCGTCGGCGTGCTCGCTACTGGTGATGCGGAAAGTGGAGTCTTGGCTCAAAGCGCTGGAGACGGCGGAGGTGGCGAGAGCTTCGGCTCTGGGGTGCTGGGTGTCATTGGCGAACATCGGCACGGCGATGGACTTGATGCCGGCCAGAGCAGCGGGCCTGGCGTTGCCGATGTGGTAACCGGCGCAGGAAGCGAGGAGCAGCAGAGGGGCGAGCAGGAGTGGCGAGTTCATGCGCAGGGGCTACGGGCAGGGGACGCTATTTTCACTCGCCGAGTTGCTTGAGACGGGCGCTGGAAGCATCACGGAGGGGACCGGAAGGGGCGCGTTTCAGGACATCGCGGTAATAGACTTTGGCAGATTCGAACTGACGGATTTTGTAGTAATACTCGGCTATATTGAAGGATCCTTGAAGTTCGCGGGACCCGAGATTGGCGAGAAGCTGGCGGGCTTCGGCATTGCGGCTGTGGGCAGGATACTGCGTCAGGTAATCATTGAATGCCTCGCGCGCCAAATCAAGAGTGGCTTGATTGCGATTGCCACGGGTGGCGTCCTCGGTAAGCACAACGCCGACGCGAAAAAGGGCTTCAGGAGCCTCGTTGCAGTCGGGTTGGTCGCGAACGAGTTGGCGATAAGCCTCAATGGATTTGGCGACGTTGTGCTCGTCCTGAAAGATCCGGCCGATCGTCAACTGGGCTTGAGCGGCGGTGTAGGTTTTGGGGGCGTTGTCGCGGACTTGACCGAGCATTTCGACGATTTTGTCGGTAGCGAGTCTCGAGTGGATGCCGAGAAAGTTCTTTTGGATACTGCCATCGGCGGCGGCTTGGGCGATTTTGGCTTGGCTGGCCAGCGCGGAGGAATAGAGGTTGCTCGCCTGGAAACGGATCAAGAATTTCTGATAGGCCTCGAAAGCATCGACCCTTTCGCCGCTTTGTTCCAGCAACTCGGCTTGACGGAAGCGGGCCTGTGCGGCGGAAGGGGCGAAGGGAAAGTTGGAGGCTGCTTGATCGTAGCACTTGATGGCGCGTTTCCGATTGCCCGATGCTTCGGCTTGTTTGCCCTGTTGAAACAGGACATCCCCCTCGTTCGAAGCCTGTGGATTGCTAGCCGTCATCAGCGGCAAATCAGTGGAAGGACTGCAGGCAAACAGGAACATGCCCGCAGAACCGCACAACAAAGGAAGAAAAAACCGCTGGGTCATGCCGCGAGCATAACGGAATTTGCGCCTTCGGGAAGCGCAAATTCAGGATTCGTCTTTGCCAGAGTCGGGTGAGGTGTCAGTTAGCGCAAGCTCACGGCGTCGGCCTTGGGAAAATCGGCGGGGACGGGTTGGGTGACGTTGCCTGAGGCGGCCCATTCGGTGCCGCGTTGGAGGGTGGTGATGAAGCCCACGCATTTCATGGCCTCGACGCCGTGGCCGAGGGTGGTATGGAACACCCGGCCCTTGCCATAACTGATGGTGATGAGTTGAGCTTCCTGCTCGCCGCTGCCGCCAAACTTTGGATCGGCAAAGGTCGTCGCCAAGATGGTGGCATTTTTCGCCGGGCCGCGCATAAAATCATAGAGTTCGTCGGTGGCATGAAGCCATTTCTCTGGCAGGCCTGCCATGATCGGGTGCTTGGGGGCACGGGTTTCCAACACAAACGGGTGTTGCTCGCCATGATGACCGACGCCACCGGGCCGGGTATCGAGCAACGGTTTGCCATCCTTCCAGCGCAGGTAGGCACCAGACTTGTCGTCGCGGCCGTTCCAGCCGCCGACGGCAATCATTTCGTTGTAGGCCTGCCACTTCGGGAATGAATTATCGGCCGCGTGAACTGCCACCATGCCGCCGCCGCCAGCGACATATTCTTCAAACGCCTTGCGGGTGGCTTCACTCCACATTTCGCCGTTGTAGTTCATCACCAACACCTTGTATTTGGCAAAATCCGGTTTGAATGTCGCCAACTCTGGACCATTACCGCCCGGTGCGGTCGCCACCTCCACGCTGAACAAGCCGGTTGCCTCCAAGGCCGCTTTGATCACAGGAGTAGTGGCTTTCCAATCATGGTTGTTTTGTCCATCGATGATCAGGGTTGGCAGGGGGGCCGCCCACCCGGGAAGCGAGCATGCGACGAAAAACAATCCGGCAAATAGCGTTTTCATAGGGCCTCAGACTAGAAAACCCGCGTCTGAGCGCAAGTGAAATCCAGTTCGCACAGAAATTTCCGCGGTCTGGGTGCATCATCCCAGGGGTTGCGAAACGTCCGCTTGGAGGTACAGTCCGGGTTTCAAACTCACGCCATGTATCGTCCCTCCTCCGCCCAGACACCTCTGTTTTCAGCAGGCCACCTCCTGAGGCGATCTGCCGCAGGCATCGGCTCCGCCGTCTGGCTGATGATAGCGGCCGCTCCATTGGCTGATGCCGGGGTTGATCGGCAGGCATTGCGCGACGCGGCCGACTATTCCGCCAGGCTGCGGGGCTGCTCGCTACTGGTTCTCGAACACGGCAAAACTTTGTTGGAGGAGTATCCAAATGGCGGCGACGCTCACCTGGCCCGCCAAATCTATAGCGGTACCAAGGCGTTTTTCACCCTCGCCACCCTGCTGGCAGCCCAAGATGGCCTGCTGCGCCTCGATGAACCCGTGGCCAATACCATCAGCGAGTGGCGCGGCTCCTCCCAACGCGCCAACATCACCCTGCGCGAACTCATGAACTTCACCGACGGCCTCGACCCCGTCTTTCACCTGCATTCGGACAAGGTCGCCGATCGCAATGCTCTCGCCTTGCGCACCCCGACGGTGGCCCCCATCGGCGCGGCCTTTACCTACGGCCCAAGCCACGGCCAAATCCTCTGCGAAGTGCTGCGCCGCAAGCTCGCCTCCCGCAACGAATCCCCTATCGCCTATGTCCAACACAAATTATTAATTCCTTTAGGCATCGGCCCGGTTCCGTATCGAGCCGACACCCAAGGCATGCCGCTGGTGGCCAGCGGGTTCTATCTCACCGCCCGCCAGTGGTCACGATTCGGATTGATGGTGTTGGGTCATGGCAGCATCGGACGGCGCGAAATTGTCCCGCCAAAGGCGTTTGCAGCGTGCTTGCAGAGCAGCCGCATCAATCCGATGTTCGGCTTGGGATTTTGGCTCAACACAGCCGCTGCCAGCAAGGGAACCCGCGAATGCGATATTGAGGAAATGTTAGAAAAGAAGTGGCAGGACCAGGATTGGCACAAACGCTGCATTTGCCGCAACGCCCCCACGGATCTGGTGGCTGTGGTGGGCTCCGGCTATCAACGACTGTTCGTCATCCCCTCACTCGATCTGGTGATTGTCCGACAAGGGACGAACGCCAAGTTTTCCGATGCGGAATTCCTTCGCAAACTTTTGCGCCACTGAGCCAAAATTAGGAATTGCCTATCGGCTTGTCCAACACCATTTCCATTCCCAGTGGCCATCCCAGGTCTGCACTTGCTTGCCATCGGCGGCTTTCGACGACTTCACGCCACTTTTCGAGCGATAGGCAGCACGCAGACGATCCCCGGAAATATTGACCACGAAAATCCCGATATTGGCCTGACCGTCATTGATGCAGGTGAGTTTCTTGTCCTCTCCGGCCGGGGCCCAGGCACTCACCCCGGTGCCGCTGTGGCCATACAGATAGAGTACCACATTGTAGGGTTTGACCGCCTGATAAAACTCGGCCCAGTCCGCCGCCACCCACCAATCGGTGTCAAACCCGCCATGGCCCATCAGCACCACCGGCCGTCCGCTGTTACCGACGTTGCTGGCGATCCGAACCCAACTTCTCCGGCCACGCCGTCCCGGTGATTCGATTCATCTCCTCCACCGATGCCCGGCTGAGATCGTTGTGGCAACCCATCCGATGGTCCGGCTCCCGGTAGTGCGAGTCGGATGCCGATAGAAACGTCACTTCGCGTACCGGGGGACTAGCCACACCAGCGCAAGGCAGGCAGACAAACAGGGAAAATTGCAGGATGCGGGCGAAGGAATTCATGGCTTTGAGGGCGTGGGTTCGGTTGCAGATGAGGTTGCCGGCAATTTTTTGCGTGCAGTCATGCCCCAAGTGGCGTCGCTTTTGCGTTCGGCCACGGTAAGTTCGTCGCCGGTGAGGTGGAACACGAAAAAGCCATGACTGACGGCACCCTCGTTTTTCTTGGGGTCCTTTTGTTTAAAATGGGGCGGGTGATAGATATCGATGCCTTCCCATTGATAGATAAACGGCTCGTGAGCATGACCGTGAAGGATGGCGATGACGTTGCGGTCCTTGAGAAGTTCGTGATAGCGGGTGCGCCGTTCCTCAGCCCACCAGCTGAGGCTGTGACCCTTGTCGAAACCAAAATGGTGCATCAAAATCAGTGGCTGGCCGGGCGTCGCATGCTTGGTCAGCACTTCCTCCAGAAATTCCATGCTGTATTCCGGATCATACGGATGAGTCGTGGAGCCCGGTGCAATACCCAGATTAATGAACAGGATGCCATCCCAGACCCAACAATAATGCAAGCCGTTGGCCGAGATCGCCGTCAGGCCGACGCGCTGTGGATTGCGGGCACGAATCCCGTCGCGCACCGGCGTCTTGGGGCCGCCATCGTGATTGCCATAGGCCTCGTAAACCGGCCAGTGCAAGCGTCCATCCTTGCCAGTTAGACCGTAATCCCTAACAAACATCGCCCACGGTTCTTTTTTACCATCATTGGTGATGTCACCGATATGTAACACCCCGCGCGGTGCCGCCACCGTGCCACCAATCACCGCCGGATAGGCTGTACCCGGCAATTCGTTCATCCAATCCACCAGCAACGGTACCGTGCGATCCCCCTCCGGACTCAGTCCATAATGGGTGTCGGACACCACAAAGAACGTCAGGTCGCGGGCTGGCTTGTCCGTCGGCGTCTCGGCTGGCAGCAGTGCCGTGAGCCCTGACACAACAAGACAGGCTAACATCGGCAAGTATGGGCTGTGGCGTTTGGGTGTCATCTGGTGATAGGTAAATCGTGATATCTCTTTGTTCATGCAATGATGAGCTGGCCGGTAAACCCCGATGCGTGTCGGCTTGACCTTATACACAGTCACTGGACACAGCCGTCATGACCTCGTCACTAAATCAGGAGCCTTTGTTCCGGGCAATGCTCAATAAGCGAAAGCCATGCCTTTTTTACGCAATTTGGCTTTGGCGTGTTTGAAGTAGCCGAACCCGTGGAGCAGTGTCCGGTCAAGATCCTCCACGATTGCCTTTATGCGTCGGCTGTTGGCCCGGTGCGTCTGGGGTTTGATGCTTTCGCGCAACTTGCGCAGCTTTTTGGGACGGACCCATCGCATCATCCGTCCCAGGCGGCTTCTCTGAAACCGTCGAGAAAGTCAAAATGACGATCGGCCAAGCTCATTTCAACCGTGCGGGTTTTGTCGGGATCCAATGTGTCGAGCGCTCGCTTGACTCGCCGGGCGGCGCAGTTCAGCCTTTTCCGCGATGCGCCGCACAGGAGTCTTCCAAACTCGCTTCCAAGCCCTCGAGCTTTGGCAATCCGACACGAGCACTGAGTTCCGGGTGGCGGGGGCGATCCATGCTTCCTACCATCGCTCACGGTTTCTAACGGGCTTGGCATGGGACCTCATCGCCGCCTCTGCGCTGCTGCGCGCCGCCGGTCCGCCGCGCTCGCTGTTGATGCTCGGTCTGGCGGGCGGCACCGCCTGCCGGGTACTGCGGCATTTGTTGCCGGACTGCCGGATCACCGCGATCGACATTGATGCGGAAATTCTCGCCCTCGCCCATGCCCACATGAACCTGGGTGCCCTCGACCTTGAAATCATCACGACCGACGCCTATCCTTGGCTCGCTAGAAACCGGCGGCGTTTTGACGTGGTTTTCGATGATATCTATCTGGCAGGCAAGACCGATGTGTTCCGCTCACGAGTGTGGGACGCGGCGCTACTCAGCCACCTGCGCCGTGCGGTGGCTCCCCGCGGGCTTCTGGCGCTCAATCTGGTCACCGGCAGGGGTCACCGACAAATGCAGACGCAGACCCGCCAAATCCTGCGGGAGACGTTTCCCGTGGTACGCAGTCTCACGACTTCCGAAAGCATGAATGAGGTGCTGGTGGCCGGTGCTGAGGTGGCCACCCGCTCGCAGCTCACACCGTTTGACGCGGCGTTTGACGATTGGCGCGACCGGATGTTCTGGGAACGCATTGATGTCCGCAAACTTTCCCAGTGAGGCTTCCAAAATGTGATAACCCCTTTGACTTTGCAAGGATCCCAGATTTGCCCGCCATGCCATCCACCACCGATTGTCCCGTTGACCAGCTCTATCAAACCCGTCGCTATCCGGCGATGAGCCATCCGCTCAGCGATCCCGCTGTGACGGCGGTGGCCGCACGTCTCGGTGGTCTTACCACCGCCGATCCCCGCCACGCCCGGGTGCTAGAGATTGGCTGTGCATCGGGCCACAACCTGTTGCCACTGGCCCAGCGTTGGCCAAAGAGCCGATGGGTGGGCATTGATCTGGCGATTCCTGCGATTGCCGAGGCGCGGCAAGTTGCGGTGGAGGCGGGGATCAGCAATGCGGATTTTCACGCCGTGGATCTGCGATATTTCGACCCGGGCGAGGAACCCTTCGATTACATCATTGCCCACGGGGTTTTCTCATGGGTGCCCGATGAGGTGAAACTTACCCTGCTGGATTTTTGCCGCCGCCATCTGGCACCTGCCGGCGTCGCCACCATCAGCTTCAACCTTGCCGCCGGCTGGGCCCACCGCCAACCCATCATCACCATGGTGCGGGATCTGCAGGCTGCCACCGGCGGGGACCTCATCGCCACCCTCAACCTATTGCGTGATACCCTCGATGCGACCACTTCCCACGGTGCTCATCTTCGCTGGATCATCGATGACATGTTGACCAAGGGCCCCGATATCCTCCCATTCGATGACTTTGCACCAGTCAATGACCCATGGCGATTCGATCAATTCGTCCTGGCCGCCGCCCGAGCCGGCCTGCGCTGGATCGGCGAAAGCGATCCTTCCGAAAACCTCCCCTCGGTCCTCAGCGACGCCTCGCGCGAGGCACTCGCCCCACTCGCCACCGCCCCGCTGCACGCCCAACTCGCCGCCGATTTTGCCGTCGGCCGCACCTTCCGCTCCGGCGTTCTGTGCCGCGATGACGCCCACACACGGCCTGGCCTGTCAAACGACGGGCTGTTCGATCTGGCAGTCCGGGCGGGCGAGGTCACCCCGACCGGCGCGACCCCTCTGGCGCAAGCGCTCTATCAATCGCTGGCGGCCGTCGCCCCGTCGTGTGTGCCGATGCGACAAATCGTTGCTGCCATGCCAGAGGCAGACCCGGCCACGCTGGCCCGGTTGGTGTATGACGGGATCATCCACGGGTTGATTCGTCCGCGCATTGAGGCGCTGCACTATGATTCACGGCCGCCGTCGCACCCCTCGCTCAATCCCCTGTTGCTAGCCTGTGCCCGGCGCAGCCTGCCTTTCGTTGACGTCTGGCACATGCCTTGGGGGTTTCCTCCGGCGCACTACGAGGTGCTTGCCGCGATGGATGGTACGCGCAGCCACGCCGATCTGGCGGCCGTGGCGCACGCCTGCTGCCCGGAGTTGGCCATTGAGCCGTGGTTGCAGCATCTGGCAGACCGCGGGCTTTTCCAGCCTCATCAAACGATCACTGAACAGGGTCCAAGATTCTGAGGCGGATTTGTCAATAGATCGTAATTGTCGGACGTCATAGTCACGCCGCTGTAATCTGACTGATAGGCCGTGGCGCAGGCGGACAGCGATTCGATCTGGAGACCTTTACTGAAACTTTACAACTTTTCCCTTCGCATCCAAGGGTGACCCAGCCAAATTGCCCGGGTTTGATTCACCACGCGAGCGGCATTCGGTTGCGGCGTGGGAATCGCACATCCACCGAAAATCCCAAGCCCAGCCTTATGTACCGCGCTCTTATTTTTATCCTGATTTCGCTATTGGCATCCCTTGGGCTGCAGGCGCAGGTCCCTCAGATCATCAATTATCAGGGACGGGTGCTCGTCGGCTCCACTAACTTTGATGGCAGTGGCGCCTTCCGGTTCGCCTTGGTCAACGGCACCGGTGCCACCACATTCTGGAGCAATGACGGCACCAGCGCCGGCGGCAGTCAACCCACTGCAGGAGTCACCTTGCCCGTGACCAAAGGGCTTTATACGGTGAAACTGGGTGACACGTCGTTGGGCAACATGCAGGCGATCCCGGCAAGCGTGTTCAGCAATACCGACGTGAGACTGCGCGTGTGGTTCAACGATGGCACCCACGGCTCGCAACTTCTCACTCCCGATCAGCGCATCGCCGCCGTGGGTTATGCCATGATGGCTGGCAACGTCACCGACGGCAGTATCACCACCGCCAAAATTGCCAGCGGCGCGGTGGGCACCGCACAGCTGGGCACTGGCTCGGTGGGGGCCTCGCAATTAGCCAGCGGCGCGGTGGGTTCCACCCAGCTAGCGTCCGGCGCGGCCTCGGCCAACCTGAGTGCAAGCGGCCAAAGTGCGGTTGCCAGTGGTGGCTTGGTGCTATCAGCTGCCGAAAGTTCGGCGCTCGTCGCTGCGGGTTTCGTCAAGATCGGCACCACCTCGCTGGCCGATGGCTGGCAGTTGCGGGGCAATGGCTCGCCCTCCGCCCGAAGTGGGCACACGGCCGTCTGGACCTCTGCCGGCATGATCGTCTGGGGGGGGTATCACACCAGCAACGGATACTTTGCCGATGGTGCCAATTACAACCCCACAACCAATTCATGGGCCGCCCTCAATGCCTCCGGCGCACCCACCCGCCGCACCAATCACACCGCCATCTGGACCGGCACGGAAATGATCATCTGGGGCGGTTACAATGGCAGCACCTATCTCAATGACGGTGCCCGCTATAATCCGACGACCGACACTTGGACGAGCATTCCCACGACCAATGCCCCCGTGGCGCGCAGCAACGCGACCGCAGTCTGGGACGGCACGGGGATGATCGTCTGGGGTGGATTTAACGGCACCTACCTCAATACCGGTGCCCGTTTCAATCCCACCACCAATGCTTGGTCGGCACTCAGCGTCACCAATGCCCCTTCCGCCCGGATCTATCAGTCGGCCGTCTGGTCAAACAGCGAAATGCTCATCTGGGGCGGCATGAGCGGCGGCACGGGCCTGGCCGATGGTGCCCGATACAACCCCACCAGTGATACATGGGTTGCCATCAATCCCGCCGCTGCCCCAAGCGCTCGCTATCTTCACACCGCAGTTTGGTCCGGCACTTACATGGTCGTTTGGGGCGGCTACAGCGGTAGCGCAGATTTGGCCGATGGGGCCCGTTACAACCCAACAACCAACCTCTGGGCAACGATCTCCACCACCAACGCGCCAGCCGCCCGCGACTCCCATGCCGCCGTCTGGACCAACACCGAAATGATCGTCTGGGGCGGTTACGGCGGCACTGCCGCCATCAATAGCGGCGGTCGATACAATCCCGCCACCAACGTCTGGAACACCACCACAATGAATCCAACGGGTGCCCCAACCGCCCGCTATGGCCACACAGCGGTATGGAGCGGCAGCGAGATGATCGTCTGGGGTGGAGGCAACGGCACCAGCTATTTCCCGGATGGTGCCCGTTTCAATAACAGCAGCAACTCGTGGAGCTCCGCCGCGCCGGCCTGTCCGCTGAGTGGCCGTGCCAATCACACTGCCATCTGGAGCGGGACCGAGATGATCATCTGGGGCGGCTACGACGGCAGCGTCTCCCTTGGCGACGGCGCTCGATTCGACCCCACGACCAACGTCTGGACCACGATCAGCAGCATCGGCTCGCCAAGCGCCCGCTACCTTCACACCGCCGTCTGGACCGGCACTGAAATGATCATCTGGGGCGGCTACAACGGCAGTGCCTACCTCGGCGATGGCGCCCGTTATAATCCATCCAGTAACTCGTGGAGCGCGCTGCCGTCGTTGAACAGCCCGGGTATCCGCTACTATCACACGGCTGTCTGGACGGGCACTGAGATGCTCGTCTGGGGTGGCTATAATGGCAGCGCCTACTTAAACAACGGCGGCCGTTTCAACCCCACAACCGGCATCTGGAATCCGACGGCAATGAGTGCCACCAACGCGCCGAGTATCCGCAGCGACCACAGCGCCGTCTGGACTGGCACCGAAATGATCATCTTCGGCGGCTATAACGGCACCAGCACCCACCTCGGGGATGGGGCCCGCTTCACCCCAACCACCAACACCTGGGTCACCCTGCCTACCACCAACGAGCCTGCCACGCGCTCCGATCACACGGCGCTCTGGACCGGTTCGGCAATGCTCGTCTGGGGCGGCTACAACGGCAGCACCAACCTTGCCGACGGTGCCCTCTTTGACCCCACCGCCAACACCTGGACCGCCACCATCACAGTCGGCGCACCGGTGGCCCGCAGCTATCAAAGCGCCGTTTGGAGCGGCACCGAAATGATCGTCTGGGGCGGCTACAGCGGCGCTTATCTCGGCCTCGGCGGACACTACGCCCCGCTCACCGGCATCTGGGCGGCCACTTCCAATACCGGCGCTCCTCCCAACCGCAGCGGCCACACCGCCATCTGGACCGGCCGTGAAATGCTCGTCTTCGGAGGAACCAATGGCGGATATCTCAATGACACTTACAGCTACTCCGCAGGCAAAATCATGTTTCTCTATCAGAAGCCATGATGCCCCTGGCCCATATTTCAGGACCTTGACAAATTTTCAGCGGTAGGCACATTCATCGGCCGCCCTCGTCTCCCATCCCACCCGCCATGCGTTGCTTCCCCGTGTTTCTCATTCCGCTCGTCGCGCTTGCCGTCGGCGCTCCGCGATCAGCTGCTCCGGCGGCACCCGATCCGGTTGCCCTCGGCAAGATATTCGAAACCTCCACCAAGGCCGAAAAAAGCAAGGACTATGCCGCCGCCATCAGTGCCATGAAGACCTATCAGCAACGCGGCGGCGATCCGTTCATCGCTACCTTGCGGTCCGGTTGGCTGCACTACCAGGCAGGCCAGTACCCGGATGCCGCCCAAGCCTACCATCAGGCCGCCAATTTAAAACCCTCCTCGCTCAATGCCCTACTCGGGTCACTCAACGCCGCCCAAGCCATGCTCGACATCCGCAATACCGCTCGGGCCGCCGATGCCGTGCTGCGCGTCGATCCGATCAACTATCGCGCCCTCATGGCGCTCGGCGGCCTCCATTACGCACAAAAAGAATATGATAAGGCTGCAGTCGATTTTTCCCGCGTGCTGGTCAATTATCCGGACGATCCAGACGCCCTCAGCGGCGCTGCATGGGCCTCCTTGCGAGCCGGTGATCCTGCCACTGCAAACCCAAAATTTTCACTTTTGTTAGGCATTAACCCCGATTATCCGCAGGCCCAGGAAGGCTATGGGTTGTCCGCCCGGCCTGACCGTTAGATCCCGGATGGCATCCACTGCTGGCCCCCACCAACCGCCGATTTTCCCCATGATGCGCCTGTTGATCATTTTTGCATTGGCACAGCCCGCCCTGATGCGGGCCGGGGAATTGGCAGACGTGCCGGGAGTGCCCTTTGCCCAAGAAGCCTACTGGGCACCGGTGGTGGGTTACCCGCGCCCCGGTTCTCTGCACGCGGTGTTCAATCTCGACTGCACCGATCAGGACGTCACCCCGCACGGCTTGATCTTGGAGAATCAGGGCCTCATCATCCAACCGTTGCTATGGTTTTACACCCCGCTCCATGCGGATCCAGCCGATTGGCTCGGCAATGTCACTTTCTCCGCAGGTGGCTGGGGAGATTGGCATTCGCGCCCTGGCGGCAAAGACCCGGGCAACTGGCGCGAGGTGGACATTTTTTCCGGTCTCACATGGATCGTTGAGCGAGATTGGCAGTTGACCTCCTTCTGTTCCGCCTATCTCAGCCAGACGCATTCCTATCCCACTTCTTGGGATTGCGCTCTTGCAGTGACATACGATGATGCTCGTTTGTTAGGTTCTGCGGCAATGCATCCCTTTGTGGAGTACCGGCCGCAGATCCATGGCTCCACCACCGCAGTCATTGATCCGGAAAACACCGGGGAAAGTTATTCATTGCGTATGGGCATCATCCCACAGCATCAGTTCGGCCCGCTCAAGCTGGAGCTGCCGGCCTTCCTCACATGGGTGCCGGATGGTTTCTATCAAGACAGTGGCGGGCGGCCAGCAGCTGGAGGCATTGGGTTCATGAGCGCGGCCCTGAAGCTCAGCCTGCCTCTGGAATACTTATCAACCAAAAATACCAGCACCACCCTCTACGCCGCAGCGCAATACTATCGGATCGTCAATGGCGGGTTGCTGGATACCAACCTAGCACTCGGCTCCTCTCTCCAGCGCGAGCACGACATCCTCCAGTTCCATCTGGGCATCCGCTCCGCTTTCTAACACGCCAAATCTCGGCATGCACTGCGAGGCTACCATTTCGGAATCATTGGCTGTTGATCAAACCGCTTTGACACCGCAACGCTTCTCCCACATACTCCCCCCATGCAAGCCATTCAGTTCGAACAAGCCGTCGCTGCCATCCTGCAACGCGACAAGCGCTTCGACCCCCACGCGTATTTCTTCCTCAAGGACGCGCTGGACTTCACCCTCAAGCGCATCGCCGAGGCCAATGGCGGACAAGCCCGCCACGTCAGCGGCCCAGAGCTTGTCGCGGGTTTGCGCGATCTGGCATTGGAGCAATTTGGGCCGATGGCCGCCACCCTGATGAACGAGTGGGGCGTGCGCCAATGCGGCGACATCGGCGACATGGTCTTCCATCTCATCGAGGAACAAATTTTCGGCAAGCAGGAAAGTGATCGACCTGAAGACTTCTCCGGCAACTTCGATTTGGAGGAATCCCTGCGCATCCCCTTCATCCCCCAATC
>JBAXCM010000024.1:0-20000 GCA_037141475.1 Verrucomicrobiota bacterium
TGAACTGCAGGTCGTTGAGATCGAGGTTGGAGGCAAAGCCCTCATCGCCGAGCACGTTGGTCACTAGCTGGGTCTTCTGATGTTGCAGAATGCGGATCTTTTCCTCCACGGTGTCGCGGGTCAGCAAGCGATAGGCAATAACCTTGTTTTTCTGGCCGATACGGTGGGTTCGGTCGATGGCTTGGTTTTCCACGGCGGGGTTCCACCAAGGGTCGTAGAGGATGACGTAGGAAGCGGATGTTAGGTTGAGGCCGGCGCCGCCCGCCTTGAGCGATAGCATGAAAACCGACGGATCCTTGGTCGTCTGGAAGCGTTCGATCTCTCCTTTGCGGTCCTTCGTCTGGCCCGTTAGATAGTTATAGGGACGGCTTTCGAGGTCGAGCCTTGCCTTGATCAGGTCGAGCATGGTGACGAACTGGGAGAACACCAGGACCTTGTGGCCTTCCTCGTAGAGCTGATCGAGCAGATAGAACAATGATTCCATCTTGGCGCTTTCGTCCTTGAGATACTTCGGGTCGATGAGGCCGGGATGGCAACAGATTTGGCGCAGGCGCATCAGGCCTTGGAGGATGGCGAACGAGTTTTTCTTGACGGACTCATCGGAGTCGAGGCCGAGCAGGGCTTTTTGGATGCGCTTGAGTTCGGCCTTGTAGAGGTCGTGCTGAACGCCTTCCATTTTGGAATAAACTTCCTCTTCGGTACGCGGCGGCAGGTCCTGGGCCACCTGCAGCTTGGTGCGCCGAATCAGGAAGGGACGCAAGCGCGAAGCGAGTCGCGACTGGCTGAGCGGGTCCTTGCGCTTGTCGAAACGCTTCTTGAAGTAGGCGCGTGAGCCGAGCACCCCGGGCATGGCGAAGGCCATCAGCGACCACATATCCATCAGGCGGTTTTCAATTGGAGTGCCGGTGAGCACCAAGCGGTTTTGTGAATCCAATTCACGGGCGCATTTGGCAGCTTTTGAGTCAGGGTTTTTGATTTGCTGGCCTTCGTCGAGGATGGTGGTGAGCCATTTGATCCCGTTGAGTTCCTCGCCACAAACGCGCAACTGGGCATAGTTGAGCACCAGCATGTCCACATTGTTTTGAATCTCATCCACCTGAATGTCATCGCGACTGCGCAAAATTTTCACGCGGATATGCGGGGCGAATTTTTCGGCTTCCCCGGCCCACACGTCCAACACGGATTTGGGACAGACGACCAGTGCGGGCTTCTTGGCGATACCGGCTTTTTCGTTTTCCTCCATCAGCCAGATGAGGTAGGCCAGCGCCTGGATGGTTTTGCCGAGGCCCATGTCGTCGGCGAGAATGCCGCCGAAGTTGTTAACGGATAGATAGGTGAGGAACCTGAAGCCGTCGATCTGATAGGGCCGCAAGGTGGCCTTGAGCAAGGCGGGCACTTCCGGATTGATTTCAAGCTTGATATCTCCGGCCCGGTCCTTGATGCGCTTCCATGCCTTCGGGTCGAATACTTCAGCCGCCTTGGGATCGGCTAGTTGCAGGGCATGCATCCGGTGGGTCTCACCCGATAAGTCAAATGGATCAAGGCCCAAACGGGTGACCGCCTCGCGCTGGTCGGCGTCGAGCTTGATTTCCAGGCGCATCCACGAGCCGTCTTCCATGCGCACATAGCCACCGCGAGCAGCGACGAGTTGGCGGATCTGGGCCTTGGAAAGATTGACGCCTTGCACGTCGATGACGATGCGCAGGTCGAACCAGTCGATGTCCTGACCGACGACCTCGAAGCGCACAGCTGCGGTGACCGGGTCGGCTAGAATGGATTTGAGGCGCAGGTCGATATCCAGCTCAATGCTCGGCGGCATGTTTTTGATCCACTCGGCGAAGCGCTCGGGGAACTGCTTGGTAATGCGCGATTTGAAAGAGAGGATTTTCTCGTCGTAGGCGAGGCCCATGTTCTCGAGGGTGGCGGGGACGGGATAGAGGTCCTCACGGGCGAAGCGCAGCAGTTGTTTGCCTTTGACGGGTTGCTGCTCGGCGAGTTCCCAACCTTCCTTGGTTAGGTGTTCGGTGCGCCGGCCCTTGGTCTCGATAGCGGTGACGTCGACGACGAGGTGTTCGGTTTCGGCGGCGGTGAGGCCGGCGACGAGTTTCATTTCGAAGCGTGGGCGAAGTTCGAGATCGACCACGCGTTTTTTGAGGGACTCGGGCAAAGCCGCGCCTATTTTCCGCAGGAACTCAACGCCCTCGAGCGAGTCGATGACGCGCTTGGGAATGAGGTAGCGGGGCATCACGTCGGTTTCCTCGAGCCAGCGAGGCGGGCCTGGGAAGACGGTTTCGTCCGATTGATAGAGTTCTTTGCGACCGGGCAGGAGGCGCACCGAGTGGGAGACATTTTCGCCGGCGCAGGTGACGAGTTGTAGGGCGAAACTGGCGCCATCGTAGGGATCGTCCTCGCAGACCCAGCTGAGGGCCTCCTCAGAGACCTTGAACTCCTTGTCGTCGAGATTGACGATGTAGCCTTTGAGCGCGGGTTGGCGGAACACCCGGTTCATGAAGCGACAGGATTCTTCCTGATCGAAATCAAGCGTGGTGTCGCCGTATTTCCGCATGAAGGCCAGGAAATGTTCCCACAACGTTTGGCTCGAGGCATCCATCAGCAAGGCCGCCTCATGGTGAAGATCCACGTAGTGCTCGATGTCGTTCTTCTCGCGGAGCTGAACCCACAGGTTGGCTTTGTCTTCCTTGACCTCCAGGCGGGCCTCGTTGATCGTTGCAACCAAGCGGAATTTGACCGTCAGCGGAGCTTCCTGGGGCGGACGCTCGTTGACTTTTTCGATGCGCTCATACCAAGACGCCACTTCACGTTCCTGCTCCCAATCGGCCATTTTTTTCTGCACGTGACCGAGGTCGGTGATCACGTTCATAAAATCCGGATAGGCGAGTTTTTTCTTATAGAAGGCGTAGGCGATGTAGTTCCAGAACTCGATGATATCGCCGGGTGGGATGGGCCACAACTCAAGGGGTTCGTAGGTGGTGATTTCCCAGCGTGGGGTGATCCGCACCATGTCGTGATCGTGGAGTTCGCCTTCGATGACGTAACGGCGGTAGCGCTTTTCGAGCTTGGTGACAAAGTCCGCCTCCTTGTCATCGAGTTCGCGGTCGAGTTTCTCCTCAATGATGTCGAGGATGGGGGTGTCGTCGAACTCGTTTGGCGATTCCGGCAGATCCTCCCCGCGGTGCATCCGCTCCATCATGGTGGCATATTGGCAGGCACCCGAGATGGTGTCGTCTTCGGCGGTGCAGGAGCCAAACCAACGGTTGCCTTGCAGGCGCAAACTGGTGCGATGGGTGCCACTCTCGTCCTCCACCCGGCCTTGAATGAAGAGGTGATTGCCGAAAATCTGGGTCACTCCGCCATCTTTTTGGAGAATTTCGCCGCGCTTACGGGCTTCAACCGGAAAGCTGTTGAGAAAATTGAGAGTGGCTCGGTCTGGATTCATCGCTGGAGGAGGTGAGGATAGCGCTCCGCAGCCAGTGCATGGTGTTGCGACGGATTGGTTATACGGGGCGGAGGCCAGTCTATACTCACGAATTCAAATCAAGCAACCAAAACCTTGGGGGAGCCGCGAGGAATGACCGGCAAAATGGCCCGTTGTCTCAATAAAAGTTGCGGGATTGGGGTGAAAACGAGAGATTTCGCTACTTTTTTCCAGCATCGGTGGTTTTATGCGAGCATGGGACGTTATCGCACAGCTATTTGGGTCGTCGGCTTTTGTTTGACCGCAGTGGCTGGGTACTGGCTGGCCCGTAGCGCGGTGCCGGTCAGACCCGTCAAGGTGGCGGAGGCCGTGGTTGCGGGACCCGGTGCCAGTGTGGCGGAAGAGGAGGTGGCGTTTCGGCACGGCGATCGGCCGGCTTTCCGGAGTGATGTTGAGGCGCTCAAAGCGGGAGCACTGCCGGGCCAGCGAGGGTTGGTGTTCAAGGATCGTGAGGCGCTGGAGCGCTTTGTGGCCAAGGCCTCGGGACGTTTGCGCATTCTTGGGCGCATTGATGGGCTACATGCCCTGCAAGTGGGCTTTCTCAATCCCGACGATTTGGCTGGGTTGCTTGACGGGACCGAAGATCAATCGATGATCTATCCGGCGTATGTGCCAAATCCCAAGCCTGCCATTGTTCAGAACGGGGCGGTGGTGGCTGTGGGTAACCAGTTGCTGAGTGTGCTGGGCATCAACAGTGATAACTCTAACTGGGGCAAAGGCGTTTTGGTGGCCATCTTGGATACCGGAGTGAGCCCCAATCCGGCGTTTGGCAGCGCCATCACCTCGCTCAATCTAGTGCCCTTGCCTGCCAATTTGGCGGATTGGAACGGCCACGGCACTGCGGTGGCTTCGCTGATTGTCGGCAGGGACACGCTCACTCCTGGGGTGGCTCCCGGGGCTGATATCCTCTCGGTTCGCATTGCCGATGACCAAGGCCAGTCCGATACCATGCTCATTGCAAGGGGTATCGTCGCGGCGGTGGACGCCGGCGCGGCCATCATCAATATCTCGCTAGGCAGCAGCAACGATAGCCCAATCGTGCGCAACGCCATCGACTACGCCAACAAGGCAGGCGTGGCAATCGTCGCATCCGCCGGCAATGACGGACTTGGGCAGTTGGCTTTTCCGGCAGGCAATCCCGGCGTCATTGCCGTTGGCGCGGTGGATGCGGTGGGTACCGCAATGGCTTTTTCTAACAGCGGAAACACCTTGGCCGCGGCAGCTCCCGGCTACCTCGTCAACGCCGCTTGGACGGGGGATCAAGCGGTGGGCTTCACCGGTACTTCGGCCAGTGCGCCAATCATGGTGGGTGCCATTGCTGCGGCGATGACTAGCGGCGGCGCAACGCTACTCAGTCCCGGAGATGCGATGAACTTGGTGCTCACTCACCTTAACGACGTCGGCGCACCCGGAACGGACGCAGCCACCGGCGGTGGCATGGTGGACGTGGGACGGGTGATGCAAGCCAGCACGGCGGGTATTTATGATGCGGCGGTGGCCTCCAATTGGGTGATTCCGCCGAGTGCGGACGTTCCTTATCCGCAATTGCAGGTGGTCATTCAGAACCGTGGCACCGAGATGTTGGTCAACGTTGGCGTGCAGGTGACAACCCCGGGCGGTACGGTTCCTCTCAATGTGACCACTTTGATGCCAAATGCCATCCAGTCGTTTACCTTGCCCTTGCCCAGTTCCAGTTGGACCTCAGCCACCCCGCTCAAATTCGACTCCTCTGTGTGGCTTGGCGGTGGGCAAACTGACGCCAACCCGTCCAATAACAGGCGGGTTGACAGTTACGTCCCGCCCGCCAACTGACGTTTGGTCAGGCGCGGCGTGGTGGTCAGGCGGCGTGGCGGATGAGGGCGATGAGGACGCCTTGGATGATGAGTTCGCGGGCGGGGATGAGGTCCGGGTAGGCAGGGTTTTCCGCACGGAGGTAGGGTTTTCCGCGGGTTAAGAGGTAGCGTTTGAGGGTGGTTTCGCCGTCGATGAGGGCGGCGACGATATCCCCTTTGCAGGGTTCGCGTTTTTCCAGAATAACCGTGTCGCCACTGCAGATATGGGCACCAATCATGGAATCGCCGCGCACACGCAGGGCAAAGGCACGCCCGGGACGGCGGATCCCAAGGGTGGTCACGTCTATGGAAATGCAGCCTTCGCGCAGTGCCTCGACGTCCTGTGAGCGGCCTGCGGCGATGCGGCCGTAGATGGGGATATCAACAATTTGGGGGCGATCGAGTTCGTCTGGGAAGATGACGGCGCGGGCCTTGCCGGCGAGGCGCTGGATGACGCCTTTGCGCTCGAGGGCTCGCAGGTGGCTCATGGCGGCGGTCTGGCTGGCGAATCCGAAGTAGTGTTGGATTTCGCGGGTGGAAGGCATCACCCCGGTGGTGTGTTGGGCCATGCGGAGGTAATCGACGATTTCTTGTTGGCGGTTGGTGAGTTGGTCTTGCATAGCATTGTGAACAGTGTTCCTAAGAACAAAAACCTGAACTCGCGCCAATGCAAGTAAAAAATGCGGGATTTTTTTTCGTTAGGTCAAGTCACGGATTTTGGTTCAAATCTGGCTGGTAAAATGGTGGTGTGGGAGTAGAACATTGGCGTGGCGAGTGCAATCGAGCAACGGGCAGGCAGCGGGGGGATTGTCCTCCGGCTGTGGTTGGTCTATTTTTTTCAGGGGATGGCACCTGGGTTTTGGGTACCAGCGTTGACGAATATTCTGTGCGCTTATGGATTGAGCGGATGGGTGGCTTTGGCATTTACGATCGGGCCGATTGGGGCGCTGGTATCGCCGCTCATTGGCGGTGCCTTGGCCGACCAGCGGGTGTCAGCCAACCGGCTTTACATTGTGTCAACGATGCTGGCGGCGGTGGCGCTGGCGAGTGCGTTTGCTTGCCTATCGATGCATTGGAATCCGTGGTGGTTTTTCGGCATACTGATGATTTTCGCAATTTTGGCTGGGCCGGCATGGGGGTTGTTAGCGATGATGGCGCTCACGCATTTGGCGCATGGAGAGCGGCAATTTCCGTTAGTTCGTTTAGGTTCGACGATGGGTTGGGTGCTGGCTGGTTATTTAACGAGTTACGTGCTTAAGACGGATGCCAGTGCGGGGGCGGGATATGTGGCGGCGCTGGCGGCGGGATTGGCGGGGATAGCCGCGATGGGATTGCCGCACACGCCGCCGCAGGGGCGGGCAGGATCGTGGGGCAAGGGGCTGGGGATGGGGGCGTTTGGGCTGCTGCGGGAGCGCAATCAGCTGGTGTTTTTCACGGTGACCTTGTTATTTTCGATTCCGCTGGCTGGTTTTTACATGTTGGCGCCGCAACAATTATTAGTTCTAGGTGGTGAGCACCCGACGGCGACGATGTCCGTAGCGCAGTGGAGCGAGATGCTAGCGATGTTGGTGGTGGCGGGATTGATGACGCGATTCCGGGTAAAAACGTTGCTGCTGTGGGCCTTGGGGCTCTCCGTATTGAGATATGGGATGAGTGCCTATGCGGGTGCCAGCGGGCTGCTAGGCTGGCACATTGGAGGGATTGCACTGCACGGAGTTTGTTATACACTCTACTTTATCACGGCCCAGGTGTTCTTGGACCGACGCGTCGCCCCTGAACTCAAGGGTCAGGCGCAGGGATTGCTTACCCTCGCTGCCAGCGGTCTCGGGCCCTTGCTCGGGGCTTTGCTTTGCGGTTGGCTGCGGGGTTGGCTAATCCATCCCGACGGCAGCGGGTGGGTTGAATTATGGGTGACGCTCGGTGCGATGATTGCTTGCTGCTTTCTCATATTGGCGATTTTCTATCGAGGTGGAAAGCGCGCTGACAGGGTTCAGTGAATCGGGAAAAGTGTTCAGAATGGACCCTATGGATCCATCAAAAGGGTGTAGTGTCAGACTCGACAAGACGAGCCGTCCCTGTGCAAATTGAGCGCGACCGGCAATCATTTTTGCCATGCACATGACCCAGCAACACCGTGCCGATCATCTTCTGCGTCGCCTCAACGAGCTTTATCCAAGCCCATTGGTGCCGCTTGCCCATCGGGATGCCTACACCCTGTTAGTGGCGGTGCTGCTGTCTGCCCAGTGCACGGATGTGCGGGTGAACCAAGTGACCCCGGCCTTGTTTGCCATGGCGGATAACCCGCAGGATATGGTGCGGGTGGCAGTCGATGATATTTTGGCTGTGGTACGTCCATGCGGACTTGGGCCGCGGAAAGCTGCGGCGATTTCGCAGTTATCAGTAATATTGGTTGAGCGGCACGGGGGTGAGGTTCCTGCGGATTTTGCTGAGCTGGAAGCCCTGCCCGGGGTGGGGCACAAGACGGCTTCAGTGGTGATGGCGCAAGCATTTGGCGTGCCGGCCTTTCCCGTTGACACGCATATTCACCGGTTGGCAGCCCGTTGGGGACTGAGTTCCGGGAAGAATGTTGAGATGACTGAGCGCGATCTCAAACGGCTGTTTCCCCGGGAGTCATGGAACCGCTTGCATTTGCAAATCATTTATTATGGCCGGGAATTTTGCACTGCCCGTGGGTGTGATGGAACCCGTTGCCCGCTGTGTCGGGAATTGATCGATCATCCATCGCAAGACGCAGGATCCAAGACTTGATGATGCAAACCCGCACTGACAAACGTACCGCGGCACCGCCCATGGCGATGCGCCTGAAGCTAACCATTGCTTATGACGGGCGGCCCTATACCGGTTGGCAATCGCAACCGGGCGGCAAGACGGTTCAGGACCATTTGCAGCGGGCCTTGGGGGAAATTGCCAAGCGAGCGATGGTCATTCACGGCAGCGGGCGCACCGACACCGGGGTGCATGCGCTGGGGCAGGTGGCCCATGTTGAGGTGCCGCAGCCGACGACGATGCGTCCTAGCAACTGGTTGCGGGCGATCAATTCCAAGCTTCCGGCGACCATCCGGGTGATGGCCTGTGAAGCGGTTCCGGAGGAATTTCACGCGCGTTTTTCAGCCTGCGGGAAAATCTATCATTACGATATTTGCACAGCGCCGGTGCTGCCTCCCCATC
Source organism: Verrucomicrobiota bacterium (assembly GCA_037141475.1). GTDB lineage: Bacteria > Verrucomicrobiota > Verrucomicrobiia > Verrucomicrobiales > Akkermansiaceae > Luteolibacter. The sequence goes on from JBAXCM010000024.1 coordinate 8,518, forward strand.
GGGCCGGGTTGGTCTGGCACCTGCCGCAGGGGTTGGATATGGATTGTCTCGGCCTGGCGCTGGGCCGGGTGTGCGGCAGGCACGATTATCATGCTTTTGCGGCTTACCGCGGGGATGAAACTGCGGCGATGGACTACCATCGAACATTGCACACCGCTGAGCTTGAGGTACTGGCGGACGGTTGTCGCATCACCTACGTCGGTGATGGGTTTCTCTACAAGATGGTGCGTTTGCTGACGGGTGCGGTGGTCAAAGTGGGGCAGGGCAAGTTGGAGTTGGCCGCTCTAAGTCGTTTGCTGGATCAAGGGGTTGGTTTGCCGCACGGCAAGTCGCCGCACTGTGCTCCAGCGGATGGGTTGTATCTGCAACAAGTTCTCTATCCAGATGATGGTTGCCGCGACCCAGCCCCGTCAGAGAGGAACTCTGCAAATATCGGGGCTTTGCAAGTGGGGCGGGTGGAGTCATGCTCGCGGGGTGACGCCGCAGGGAGTGATTTTTGATTTGGATGGGACGTTGGTGGACTCGTTGCCCGGGATTGCCGCATCGCTCAACCGGGCGTTGGCGGGTGCTGGCTTGGCGCAGCATTCGTTGCAAGCCATCCGTGGATTCATTGGCAATGGTGTGGCGGTGCTCATGTCTAGGGCCGCGCCGCAAGGGTCGGCGGCCCCACTGCTTGTCGCGCTGGAGCAAGCGTTTAAGGCGGATTACGATCTGACGTGGCCACAGGGCACAATGATTTATCCCGGAATGGCAGGCTTGCTCGCCGAGCTTCAACTCCGGGGGGTGCCGCTGGCAGTCCTATCCAATAAGTCACATGCATTCACCACCGCGATGGTCAGCGGGTTGTTTCCGGGAGTGGCATTTGCCGCCGTGTTAGGCCAGAGGTCGGGTATTCCTCACAAACCTGATCCGGCTGGAGCGATGGAAATAGCCACCTTGCTGGGCCAGCCAGTGCAGTGGCTGACGATGGTTGGGGATTCCACGATGGATATTGAAACGGCCCATCGCGCTGGAATGCGGTCGGTCGGGGTGACTTGGGGCTACCATGACCGCGATGGGCTTGCCGCGGCCAGACCTAGCGCGTTGAGCGACACGCCCGATGAATTGCTAGGTTTTCTGGATGCTCAATCTTCCTTGAGTTCGCCGCCGTAGAAACTCTTGATGTACCCGTATTCAACGAGAGTATCCTGCCAGGACGAGAGAGCATCGGGATTTTTGAAAATGCGGGAGGCCATGGCGAGTAATTCCTCGGCCTTGGTGAGGTCTTTGTTATCGTAGGCGATGGCCGCATGTGCGTAGCAGTAAAATGGGGAGTCGTCGTCCATGTCATATTTCTCAGCGAGGGCGATGGCACCGTCATTGAGGCCGAGTTTCTTTTTACATAGAAGCATTTTAAATTCGACGAGGCGGGCGAGGGCGATATTGCCCTTGGGCAGGTCCTGCAAGAGTTTGCCAAACAGGTCGTGGGCCTCTTGCCATTTTTTGGTAACGAAGAGGACTTCGGCGATATTGAAGTTGATGCTGGGATTGTCCGGGGAGAGCAGCAGGGCCTTGTTGAAGGCGGCGGCGGCCTTGTCGAAGTTGCGGATCTCGACGTAGCAGGCACCGCGCATGTTGCTAGATTCGTGGCTATCGGGGAACACGGCATCGGCCTTGTCGAGGACATCGAAGGTTTCAAAGATGCGTTTTTGTTGGAACAGTCGTTGGGCCTCGGCGAGTTGCTTGTTAAATTCCTTGCGGCGTTCTTCGGGCAGATTCAGGAATGCCTGCTGGCTGGGGAGGAGGGCTTTTTTGACGGCAGGAGGGGCGTCGGTCTTGGTCGGCGGGTACGCTGGATCGGCTGAGACAAAGGCCGGGAGGATGGCCAGTAGGAAGGGAAAAATGCGGAAAGTATTCATGGCGATTGCGACTTCGCAGGCAAGCTAGGCGCAAAGCGGCGGTGGGGCAAGCCGACAATTGGGGGAAATGGGGGATTTCTGAGTTGTAGGGTGGTGTTGGCGGAGATTTTTGATTTGACTGGGTGGCGGGCAGGTATTGTCTGCGAGAGTTCATGAAGATTGGTCTAGCACAAATCAATGCAGTGGTTGGGGATTTTCCTGCCAACGTTAAGCGCATCCTTGCGGCCTACCGCGCATGTCTGGATGGTGGAGCCGAGTTGGTGCTCACTCCGGAACTCGCGCTCACCGGCTATCCACCAAGAGATTTGGTTTTCAAGTCCCAGTTTGTTCCGCGCTGTTTGCAGGCGCTCGACTACCTCGCCGGGGAAATTGGCGAGGTGCCGCTGGTGGTGGGTTACGTTGACGTTCACCACCCGGCGCGGCCCGGGAAGCCGTTTCGCAATGCGGCGGCGTGGCTGGAACGGGGGGGCGTGGGCCGGCGTATTTGGAAGACGCTGCTGCCGACGTACGATGTGTTTGACGAGCGACGCTACTTTGAGCCCGGAGAGAATACCGAGCCAGTGCTCTGGAATGGCTGGCGAATTGGCGTGACAATCTGTGAGGATATTTGGAACGACGAGTCACTCGAGCGACCGTTTTATGAGCGCGATCCGGTCGCGGAATTGACGGCCCAAGGCATCGATTTGTTGCTCAATCTGAGTGCGTCGCCCTATCACCTTGGCAAGCCGGCGCAGCGCCGGGAGTTGTTAAGCGGGGTGGCCCGCACGGCAAAAGTGCCAGTGATTTATTGCAACTCGGTGGGCGGCAATGACCAACTCGTGTTCGATGGACACTCGCTGGTGGCCGATGCCGCCGGTAACATCCGGGTGGAATTGCCAGGTTTTGTTGAGAGTTGCCGGGTGATTGATCCATTTACCGGCGGCCCTGCCATGGCCGGAATTGCGGTGGAAAATCCCCCGGCCCAGCTCTATCAAGCGCTGGTGCTCGGGCTGCGCGACTACGTCACCAAGTGCGGATTTTCCACGGTTTGTCTTGGGCTGAGCGGCGGGATTGATTCCGCGCTCACCGCCGCCATCGCAGCCGAGGCGCTCGGCCCGCAAGCCGTTCACGGGTTGACGATGCCTAGCGGGTATTCGTCGGCAGGAAGCGTGGATGACTCGTTGGCGCTGGCGCGCAACCTTGGCATTGGCTGCGATGTGGTGCCCATTGGCGAGGCTTTCGAAGCGGTCAAGGCGGCAATGCGGCCGGTATTTGCAGGCAAGCCCGAGGACGTCACCGAGGAAAACATGCAAGCCCGTATCCGTGGCTTGTTGCTGATGGCGCTGTCCAACAAAGATGGGCGGCTGTTACTAACCACCGGCAACAAGAGTGAATTGGCGGTGGGTTACTGCACGATTTACGGTGACATGTGCGGGGGCTTGGCGGTTATTTCGGATTTGCCGAAAGTGAGGGTTTATGAAGTGGCGCGCTGGCTCAACCGTGAGCGAGAAATCATCCCATGGAACACCATTGATAAAGCGCCGAGTGCCGAGCTGAGGCCCGACCAGAAGGATCAGGACACGCTGCCGCCTTATGAGGTGTTGGATGCCATCCTCGAGCTGTACGTCGAGCAACAACTCTCCACCGATGAGATCATCGGACGCGGCTTTGAGGAACATATCGTCCGTTGGATCCAGCGCCGCGTCGATCTCAACGAATGGAAACGCCACCAAGCCGCCCCCGGCCTGCGGGTCACCTCCAAGGCATTTGGGATAGGCCGCCGGATGCCCATCGTGCAGCGCTTCGTCGGATGACATCGCATGCCTGGTTGGGTGATCCGGTTCTCTGAAAAAGGGTGGGGGAGAGATGCTCCATGGCCTTGCAACCCTTGCCATCGATCCGGAAACTGTTCTCATGTACATGCAAAATGTACAGTGATCGATTGAAAAGTTTGCATACGCAAGAATTTGTATTGCGTGCTGTGAACCTGCAGTTTATACTGATTTCCGCCTAGCGGAATGTAACAACTACTCCTCCACCCCCATGCCTCACCTCATGAATCATCCAACGCGCGGTCAGACTGTGGCCAGTTGCGATGTGGCTGGGTTGGAACAGGTGCGGGTTGGGACAGGCGAAGGGGAGGGGTCCCGAAGTGCGGCAGGGCGTTTGGCATTGGCGGCGAAGGCCGGTGGTGTAGGTATTTGGGACTATGACGTGGTCAACAATCGTTTGGAATGGGACGAGCAGATGTTTCGGCTCTACGGCATCACGCGGGACCAGTTCAGCGGGGCTTACGAGGCGTGGCAGGCCGGGCTGCATCCGGATGACCGGGCGCGCGGCGACGCCGAAATCCAACTCGCTCTCGAATCGACCAAGGAATTTGACATTGAATTCCGGGTGTTGTGGCCCGACGGCAGCATTCATCACATTCGCGGATTTGCGACGGTTGAGCGGGATTCCAGCGGGCGGGCGCTGCGGATGGTCGGCACCAATTGGGACATCACCCCGCAGAAGTGTGCCGAGGAGGCACTGCGCGAAAGCGGGGCGAATTTCCGCGCGTTTTTCGAGACCATCACCGACATGGTCTTTGTGGGGACACCCGAGGGCCGGATATTGTTCGCCAACACCGCCGTCACCCGCTTGCTCGGCTATCTGCCCGATGAGCTGCGAGGCATGTATATCCTGGACGTGCATCCGGCGGACAGGCGGCAGGAAGCCGAGGGGATTTTCGGTGAAATGTTCCGAGGTGAACGCGCCAGTTGCCCGCTGCCGCTGGCGGCTAAGGATGGGGGCTTGGTGCCGGTGGATACCCGCGTGTGGTTCGGCAAGTGGGACGGGATGGACTGCATCTTCGGCGTCAGCAAAAACCTCGGTGAGGAGCAGGAAGCCAAGCAACGTTTCGAGCGTTTGTTTCGTTCCAACCCCGGCATGATCGCGGTGAGTTCACTGCCTGAGCAGCGTTTTGTAGACGTCAACGACGCCTTTTTGGCTACCCTCGGATATGCTCGCGACGAGGTCATTGGCAAAATGAGTGCCGATCTCGATTTGTTCGTCGATCTGCAACGCCACGATGCCGGGGCCGACAAACTCATGTCCCTCGGCCGCCTAGAGGATTATGAGATGCAGGTCCGCTGCAAGGATGGCCGGATCCTTGATGGCATCTTTTCAGGTGAAGTGATCCACAACCAGGGCCAGCAATATCTGATGACCGTCATGGTCAATGTGACGGAGCACAAGCGGGCCGAGGCCGAGTTAGCCCGGCTCTCGGTGATTCAGCATGAGCTGACGCGTTTGGCGACGGATTTTATCAACGTGCCCACAGTGCGGCAGGATGCGGCTATCGATGAGTCGCTGGCGACTATGGGGCGGCTGATTGCAGCGGACCGCGCCTATTTGTTTGCTTATGACCATGCAGCGGGAATCATGTGCAACACTCACGAGTGGTGCGGCCCGGGCGTAGCGCCGGAAATCGCCAACCTGCAAGCGGTGCCCAGCGCGCTGTTGCCGGACTGGGTGGAGGCGCATGGGCGGGGCGAGGCGCTGCATATTCCGAGCACTGCGCTGTTGCCGGCTGATGGGTTCTTGCGGCAGATGCTTGAGGCTCAGGGGATTCGATCGCTTATCACGCTGCCATTGATGCAGGGTGATGCGTGCTTGGGGTTTGTGGGGTTTGACGCGGTGAGTCATGAGCGCCGGTGGCGCGACGAAGAGGTGGCCTTGCTGCGGGTGCTCGCCGGGCTCTACGCCAATTTTCAGGCGCGGCGTGACGCCGAGCGTCAAGCCGGGCAACTGCGGGAAAGCCTGATTCATGCCCGTGATGCGGCGCAGGCCGGGGCGCAGTCCAGGAGTTTGTTTCTGGCCAATATGTCCCATGAGATTCGCACGCCTCTCAATGCCATTTTGGGCAACGCCCAGATCATGGAAAGCGAGTGCCGCCACTGCGCAAACGGGGCTCGCCTCAGCTCCATCACCCGCAGCGGCGACCACCTTCTTGAATTGCTCACTGACTTGCTTGAGTTGGTCCGCAACGATGCCGGCACCGTCACCTTGGCACCGGTGGACTTTGATTTTCATCAAATGATGGAGGACGTCAGGCTCATTTTTGCGGGTCACCCGGATGCGGGCGGGCTCTCCTTTGAGCCATCCATTGCCCCGGATGTGCCTCAGTTTATTTATGCCGACAAGGGGAAGTTGCGGCAAATTTTGGTGAATTTGGTCGGCAACGCCGTCAAGTTCACCACTGGCGGGCAAGTGCGGATGGTGGCGCAACTCTTGTCCAGTGAAGGACCGGACGGGGTGATGGTGGCCGTGGACGTCGAGGATACCGGTTGCGGCATTGCCGCGGCGGAATTGGGGCGAATTTTCGATGTGTTTGAGCAGGTTCAGCAAGGCCGCAAGCCCGGCAAAGGTGCCGGTTTGGGGCTGCCCCTGAGCCGCCGATATGCGCGGGCTTTGGGCGGGGATGTCACCGTGTCCAGTCAGCCCGGGGAGGGCAGTTGTTTCCGGCTGACGTTCCATGCAGGGGAGGCCAGCGCCGATGTCGGCGAGCACTTGCGCCGCGGCAGCGTCCACCACTTGGCTGTCAATGAGCCGCCTTGCCGTCTGCTCGTCGTCGATGACGAGCCCGACAACCGCAGCATGCTCGTGGGCATGCTCAGCCCGGTTGGCTTTGAGGTCGAGGAGGCAGCCACTGCGGCACAGGCCCTGCAACGGCTCAGCAAGGCTCCACAGATTCATTTGGTATTGATGGACAAACGGTTGCCGGAAATGGACGGCTACGAGGCGATCGAGCAATTGCGGAAGTTGCCCGGCGGACGCGATCTCGCGGTGCTGGTGGTCACCGCCTCGGGCTTGGCCAATGAGAAGCAATTGGCGCTGGCCGCCGGGGCAGACGGATATGTGGCCAAGCCGTTGCGTCGCGAGCAACTCTTGGCCGAAATTGCCCGTGCCGCAGGCGTCAGGTATCTGTACGAAGCCCCCGTCGCCACCCAGTCACCTGCCCCGCTCGATGCCGCCGCCTTTACCTGCCTTGCCGACGCCCAACGCCAAGCGCTCATCGAGGCACTGCGCCGCGGCGACATCCGCCAGCTGCGCCACCTCCTTGCCACCCTGGCCCCCGAGTACCCCGGGCTGGCGGCCCGGATGAGCGTGCTGGTCAATGCCTATGCCTATGAGCGCCTCAGCGATTTGTTAGATCCAATAAAGAGAATTGAAGATACCTTATGAAAATTGATTGCAGTGAGGCGACCATCATGATCGTCGATGATGAGCCGGAGAATCTAAATGTGTTAGAATCCTTATTGACCTTGGTGGGCTATCGGGTGTCGGCGTTTCGGAGCGGTGAGATGGCTCTTGCAGCGCTGCGTTATGAGCTGCCCGATTTAATTTTGCTAGACATACGGATGCCCGGGATGGATGGCTACGAAGTATGTCGGCGATTCAAGGCGGATGAGCGGCTGAGTGCGATACCGGTTATTTTTCTAAGTGCCCAGTCCAGAATCACCGAGAAAGTGCAAGCCTTTGAAGTTGGGGGAGTGGATTACGTGCTCAAGCCTTTTGCTGAAGTGGAGGTGCTGGCCCGGGTGGGAACTCATTTGCGGTTGCGCCGCCATCAACTGCACCTTGAAGAACTGGTTGAGCGGCGGGTGCGTGAACTTGCCGAAGCGCATCGGCGCTTGCACATCTGGGACGATGCCAAGCGCCAGTGGCTCGGTGTGTTGTCCCATGAAATGCGGACCCCTCTCAATGGTTTGATTGGAATCACCGAGCTACTTTTCATGAATTTGCCGCCTGAGTCCGAGCAGCATGCCATGCGGACCGATTACGATGAATCTCTGCTGCGGATCGAAAAGCTCATGGACGATGCGCTGACGCTGGCGCGGATTGACGTGGAGGCGGCAGACTTTGCGGCGAGCCCGCTGCGATTGGCGCAGGTGCTGCGAATTGCCTTGGACTTGAATGGGGGGCTGGTGGGCGGCACCAAGGCGCAAGCGGTTCTGACGGCGGTGGAGAGCGTGACTGTGTTGGGGGATTTGGAGTTGCTCAACCGGGCTTTCACCGATCTGCTGCTCACCGCGTCGCAATGTGTGGAGACCGGGCAGCTCATCACATTGGGAACCTGCGTGAGCGCCGGGCAGGCACACATTGCCATCATTACCCATGGCCAACCCTTGTCAGATGAAGCCATATCGACGTTTTTCGAGGTTGGCGGCCAGCGTATGCTGTTGAAATGCGGTGGCGACTTCGGGCTGGGAGCGGCTTTGGCCAGCCGCATTATCCGGCTTTTCAAAGGACATGTTTCGGTTCGCAATGGTGCCGAGCGAGGTGTTGTCATCGAGATTTCTTTTCCCATCCACGGCGAGAAGTCACCCGCTAGCGTCTCCTCGGTTGAGATTGCTGGTTAGAATTCCGGCCCCTGAAGCTCTTGAACGCGTCACAGATCCAACTCGCCACTTGCATCCGCCGCCGCGTGTTTCGGCGTGTCGGCTCATGGCAGGCATGGCTCTTGCTCGGGCTTGGCCTGGGCTTCACGGGTTTGGCCTGCTATTTCGTGAAGACTGTGCTGGACCAAGAGGCAGAGCAGAATTTCAAGTGTGCCTGTGATGCACTGCAAGCCAGGGTCGAAGAGCGCCTTCACGCCCACGAACAAATTTTGCGCAGCGGTGCGGGATTTTTTGCCGATACCGACGGGGTGGATCGCGGGGAGTGGCATGAATTTGCGGAGCGTCAGAAAGTCGATCAGACATTGCCGGGAATTCAGGGGATCGGTTTTGCCAAGTTGGTGCCGCGCGAGCAACTTGCCGCTCACCTGTGGGGAATCCGGAACGAGGGGTTTCCTGAGTACCGGATCTGGCCAGAGGGCGAGCGCGATGTCTATTCGTCCATCGTTTTCCTCGAACCCTTCTCCGGGCGCAATCTGCGTGCCTTCGGCTACGACATGCTCACAGAACCCGTGCGCCGCGCCGCCATGGAACAAGCTCGCGATGAGGACGCCACCGTCCTCTCGGGCAAAGTCATGCTGGTCCAGGAGGATGGCCAAGACGTGCAGACCGGCACCCTGATGTACGCCCCGGTCTATCGGATGGGTGAAGCCCGCGCCACGCTCGCCGAGCGCCGCGCTGCCATCATGGGCTGGGTTTACAGCCCGTACCGAATGAATGACCTGATGCACGGGGTTTTGGGTCGCCGCGAATTGCAGGAGGCACGCCAAATCCATCTGCAAATCTTCGATGGCACCCAGGCTGCCCCGGCCGCCTTGCTCTACGACAGCACGCCGGGCAGTAGCAGGCTGCCCGCTGCGGCCACCTTCATGGGTAGCCTGGTATCGGTTAGATCAGCAGGTCGCGACTGGCTGCTGAGCTTCGTTCGATTCGCCGGGCCAGGTGGTGGAACGGACTATAGCAAGGCTTGGCTGGTGGGTTGCGGAGGCGTGCTCAGCAGCCTGCTTTTGGCTGGCTTGGTGCACTCGATGTACAGCACCCGGGTTAAAGCCGAAGTTTTGGCCCAGCGTCTGACCAAGGATTTGAGCCAGAGTGAGGAGCGCTGGAAATACGCCCTCGAAGGGGCTGGCGATGGCGTTTGGGATTGGAATGTGGGTGCTGGCAAAGTGGTTTACACCAAGAGTTGGAAGCGGCTTCTCGGGTATGCCGAAAACGAGCTTGGCGAGGGGTTGGAAGAGTGGAACACGCGGGTTCATCCCGACGACAAGCCAGGGGTACTGGAACAACTCAATGCACACCTCGCCGATCCAAGCGTTGCCTACGTCTGTGAGTATCGGATGAGGTGCAAGGATGGCTCATGGAAATGGGTGCTGGACCGCGGCAGTGCAGTGACTCGTGATGTGGCCGGGCAATCGACGCGTGTCATTGGCTCGCTCAAGGATATTTCGGCGCGCAGACAGGTGGAGATCGAGTTCGTCAGACTTTCGGTCATCCAACGCGAATTACTCCTTCTGGCCACCAAATTTGTCAACGTGCCGCTCGAGGCCCAGGATGCCGCCATCAACGAGTCGCTCGCATTGATGGGACGACTCATCGGCGTGGATCGCGCCAAATTGTTCTCCTACAATTTTGAAGATGGGACATTTTCCAACACTCATGAGTGGTGTGCTCCGGGTGTGGCATCGACCATTGGTGATTCGCAGGCGGTGGCCATCGACCAAATCTCCGACGCAACTGAGGAACACCGGCGTGGCGAGTTGGTCAGCATTGCCAATGTCGATGCATTGCCGACCGTCAGCCCGCTCTGGCAGAGGCTCAAAGCGCGGGGGATTTGCTCGCTTGTGAGCCAACCGCTGATGCACGACGGTGATTGTTGGGGGTTCATGAGTTTTGAAAATCTCGAGAGCGAGCGGAAATGGAGGCCGGAAGAAGAGGCGTTGCTAGGTGTGCTGGCGCAACTCTATGCCAACTTTGAAGCGCGCCGCCGTATGGAAAGTGAAGCCCGTGAACTGCAGTTGCGTCTCACCGAGGCCAGCACTGCGGCACAGGCGGCGGTGATCGCCAAGAGCCTGTTCCTGGCCAACATGTCGCATGAAATTCGCACCCCTCTCAACGCCATCCTCGGTTATTCCCAGATCATGGAGCTGGATTGTCGGAGTTGCGCGAAAGGCGGACGTCTTAGCGCCATCAATCGCAGCGGCGAACATCTGCTCACCTTGGTCACCGATTTGCTCGAATTGGTGCGCAGTGACTCCCAGCCGCTGACGCTCAAGCCCGAGGATTTTGATTTCTATCGGGTGCTGGAGGACGTGCGCTTGATGTTTGTGGCCCAAGCCGGGACACCGGGCCTGGAAGTGGAAATCAGCGCCAACGTCCCTCAATTCATCCACAGCGACCAAGGCAAAGTCCGCCAAATTCTCGTCAATCTCGTGGGCAATGCATTCAAATTCACCCCCAAAGGCAGCGTGCGGATGGCGGCGTCTGTGGTGGCTGAGGCCGTGTCCGGCACACCGCTCGTTGCGGTGGACGTCGAGGACAGTGGTTGTGGGATCGAGGAAGCCGACTTGGAACGCATCTTCGAGGTTTTCGAGCAGGCGGAAGACGGCCGCCGCAGCGGTAAAGGCACCGGCCTGGGTCTGCCCTTGAGCCGCCGCTTTGCACGGGCGCTCGGTGGGGATGTCACCGTGACCAGCCGGCTTGGAGGCGGGAGCTGCTTCCGGGTTACCTTTGGCTTGCGGGATGCCAGCCACGATAGCGAATCCCACCATCGGTCCAAGGTGCTGGAGCTCGCTCCGCAACAGCCCGAGTGCCGCATCTTGGTGGTGGACGACGACCCTGAAAACCGCGCCATGCTCGTTGAAATGCTTGTGGCAGTGGGGTTTGCTGTCGAAGTGGTGGCGAGCGGCGCACACGCCTTGCAGCGGTTCGAGGAGGGCTGCGGCACGGATTTGGTGTTGCTGGACCGGCAGATGCCTACGATGGACGGCTATGAGACGCTTGGCCATTTGCGCGAGTTGCCCGGAGGTGGCTCACTGCGGGTGCTGATGGTAACGGCCGCCGGCGCGGCCGAAGACCGGGCACAGGCGCTTGCCGCCGGGGTGGACGGCTTTATCTCCAAGCCCGTGTGGCGGGAAGATCTGTTGGCGGAAATCGGCCGACTCACCGG
>JBAXCM010000025.1:0-19721 GCA_037141475.1 Verrucomicrobiota bacterium
CTCATGGGTGGGAGGGCGGAGAGTAGCTTGGGATTTACAAATGGGAAGCCCCGAGGCGAGCCCAGCAGACAGATTATCAGGATTCACCAGCGCCAAACACCGCCAACACGGTGGCTCCGTGAGAATTGGCGGGGCGGGGCCCGACGCATTCATTTGCCTCGCATGAACGCAGCGGCCGGAGGCGCGCTGTCACGGCCTCCTGCGAGACGCGGCAGCCACACCGCGTGACGATGAAAGAATCCGCGCCGAGACGCGTTTGAAGCGTCAACCAAACAAGCCGATCTATCCAATGAACCTTCACCGAATCAAGAGCAGCGGGCTATCAGCAATTTTGTTAGCACAGCTGTCGCCAGTTGCTGCCGCCGATCCGCAAGTGGCTGCCAGCCCGGTCAGATATGAAGCCAGCGTGGAATCGCTCAAGCAGGCGGCTGTGCCCGAATGGTTCATTGATGGCAAGCTGGGAATTTTCATGCATTGGGGGCCGGAAAGTATTCCCGGAGTGGCGTCAACTTGGTACGCCCGATGGATGTATGAGGAAGGCAGTGAGGGCTACAAGTACCACTGCGCCACCTACGGCCATCCCTCGAAGTTCGGCTACAAGGACATTTGCCAACTTTTTAAAGCACCCAAATTTGATCAAGCGCAGGCCGAGCGTCTCGTCAAACTCTACAAGCAGGCCGGTGCCCGCTACGTGGTTCCAGTGGCTGCCCACCATGACAATTTCGACATGTGGGATTCCAAATTCCAGCCGCGATGGAATTCCATGGCCACCGCCGGCAAGGATATTTGCGGGATGTGGCAAAAGGCAACCGTGGCTAACGGCCTGCATTTTGGAGTGGCCTCCCACGTTGCCAGAAGTTTCCGCTGGCTCCAAACGTCCCACGGCGCCGATAAAACCGGCCCACTGGCAGGCGTCCCCTACGACGGCCAAGACCCGAAATTCGCCGATCTCTACGGCATCCCTTGGAATAACTCGGATCCTGGATACGAAGGCCCTCAAGACGTCGGCCCTCCCGCATTTGAGAAAAATTTTGTCGATCGCATGCTGGATTTGATAGATCGGTACCACCCCGACCTCTATTACACTGATGGCGGCCCGCCCTTCAAAAACGCCGGCTATACGATCGTCTCGCACCTCTACAACCAGAGCCTCCAAACCAACGGCGGCAAGTTGCAGGCCGTGGCCAATTTCAAGGGCGGCTGCCCGATCGGCGCCGAAAATTTCGAGTTTGAGTTTCCAGCTACCCTCCAAAAAAATTGTTGGCAAACGGACAAAACCATGGGCGCTGAGTGGTACTGGCTGCGCAACCGCCAGAAGGATTACAAAAAGGGCCTTGAGATCGTCCACACTCTCATCGACGTCGTCAGCAAGAATGGCAACCTGCTGCTGAATGTGCCCCTAACTGGTGATGGCGAACTCGAAGAGGAAGTCATCACCATGCTCAAGGTCATGGCGCATGACTTCAACCTCATCGGCGAAGCCATCTTCGAAACCCGCACATGGGAAGAATTCGGCGAGGGCCATAAGAATTTCAACACCATCGATCACGGCTCAGCCGCCGATATCCGATTCACCCGCAACAAGCCTAACACCGTCCTCTACGCCACCACCCTCGGCTGGCCCGGCGATGCCGCAGTGGTCAAAATCAAATCCCTGGGCAAGTCCCGCATCGACCTCAAAACCCTGCAAGATATATCATTGTTAGGTACCACGGAAAAACTCAAATTCAGCCAAGATGCGCAATCCCTCCAGATCACCTTGCCTGCCAAGCCCCCCTACGAATGCAACGCTTATCCGGTCAAGCTGGTATTCTCCGGCCAAATCCCCAGGCTCAAGCCTGCACCCAAGCTGTTATGGCAAGCACAGGCCCGTGAGTTTGATGCCAGCGAAGGCCCCAACCAAGCTGAATCCGGCGTGTTGATGGTCGAGGTGCCCGCCGCCAGTGATGCCGCCAAGGCCGGGCTCAAAAATGGCGATTTGATCCTCTCGTGCAATGCCAAAAAATCCCCGACAGTCGCCGATCTCCGCGCGCTGGCCGATCAGGCAGCCGGCGGCATGCTTGCCCTAACTATTAAGCGGCAGCAGCAACAGTTAGTCATGGATTTGACCGATTACACATATGTGGTTAGAGAAAATGTGTGGAAGCCGGAGTTCAAGCGGGTTCCGCTCGCTGTGGGCTCCGCAGTGATGCCTGCAAGAGTGTCTATCGATGGAGCCGAACCGGGCAAAGGGTCTCTCGAACTTCTCACAGATGGTAAGATTGACTGCAACCGCGGGCCGACCTTTGCCAATGGCATCGATACCGGCAAATACCGGATTGATCTGGGTGGCGCGAAGGGCCTTGCACAAGTCAATACCTATGCGTCTGGCAATACCCATGCCCGGCAGTCGTTCACGCTCTACGGCAGCAATGCCACCTCTGATCCGGGCTGGAACATCGCCGATCCGACAGTCTTCACCCCTGTCATCACCGTGGATTCCCGCGGCGAAAGGACTGAATACGAAGCGACCAGCATCCGCCGCAGCGCCGCCAAACCCCTCGGAACCTACCGCTGGCTCGTCTGGGCCGCCACCCCCACCATGGGCGAAATCGGCGGCCAAAACACAACATTTGAAGAAATTCAGGTGATCCCGGCTGAGGGGGAGGCAAAGTGAGCTATCACGGTGGGGAGCGTCGGCGTCCCGCCGACAGCTTGCGGGATCCTGTTGCAATGCAAAGCGAAGGAGCAGTCCCCTGCAAAAGCCGCTCGCTCCAGCAAGGGTCATTTCGTGACGACCGACTTAATCTTTTCACGCACTTCTCATACGCACACACTCGTTGTTGTCATCACGAAAAATGCCAGTCCACAATGAATCGAACCATCCATGGCCCCTGCCCCATCGCTACGACTGCAGCTTCGTGACCTGAGCAATATTTTCTCCCTGGTTTGCGAATTCCGAGTTTGTCACTTCACGAGCATGCAACAACTCTTTCCAGCACTCTTGAGCTTGTTAGCGGTGCCGGCCGCATTGGCCGCAAGCGAGATCACTATCGATTTTTCCATATCTAACGGCCTCATCCGGCCTCTCCACGGAGTCAACATGGGGCCGCTCTGCTATCGCGGCATGGTCGATCTATCGGACTTTCACCGGCAGCTCAAGCTACCGCTTACCCGCCTCCATGACGTGGTTTGGGTGAACTACGACGCCGTGGACGTCAGCACGATTTTTCGCGAGTCTCGCAACGATTCCGCGCGACCTGACAGTTATGATTTCGCGGCGACGGACGATTACATCGCCTCGATCGTCAACACCGGCTCGCCCATTATCTATCGGCTAGGTGAAAGCATAGAGCACACACCGCGCAAATACCGGGTGCATCCTCCGCAGGACTTTGCCAAATGGGCGGATATCTGCCTCCACATCATCGACCATTACAATCAGGGCTGGGCCAATGGCTTTCGGCATGACATCCGGTATTGGGAGATCTGGAACGAGCCGGAAAACCAGCCTGCCATGTGGACCGGCACCGATGAGGAATACTTCCAACTCTATGAGGTCGCTGCCAAGGCCATCAAACAGCGCTGGCCTGATTTAAAAGTCGGCGGTCCATCGCTGGGCTATACCGGTGAATTTGTGGGGGATGAGTTCAAGCCGGGCGGGTTCCTGCTGCATTTCCTGCACCGCTGCCGCGAGCAGCATCTCCCCTTGGATTTCCTCTCCTGGCACTGCTATGCCAAAGAACCGTCCGAACTAGCCCGCCGGGCCGCGGCCATCCGGCGAGTGCTTGACGAACAGGGATTTGCAAAAACCGAAAGCCACTTGAACGAGTGGAACTACCTCCCTAACGACGACTGGCGCCCCCTGATGAAAGACGGCCAAGGACTGCTGCGCGAGCAGTGGTCCGCCGAAGTGACCGGCCCCAAAGGCGCCGCCTACGCCGCATGGGCACTGATGGCCCTGCAGGATGCCCCGCTGGACGCCGCCAATTTCTACACAGCGGAAATCCAGATGTTCGGCATGTTCAATATCCATGGTTCCCCTCACAAAAACTTCTACGCCTTCAAAGCCTTCCGCAACTTGATCGACACACCCAAGCGGATCAAAACACCGCCTTGCCGACCCGGCTCCATCGCCGTGTGCGCTGGGGTGAACCAAGAGAATACCCGTGCCGCTGTCCTGCTGAGCAACTTCAACACCCAAATTGACGATACCGGCTTGACGCCTAGCCAATTGCCGTGGCGCGGACCCACCCAATACGATCTATATCTCGTTGACGCAGACCATGACTTGCAGCTCGTAGAGCATGGGGCATTGCAACCCAATGGCCGTCTCTTAATCAACGAACTCAAGCCCCCAGCCGTCGTCCTGGTGAATTTCTCACCCCAATAAACCCATCCATACCGATCTTCTGTCTTGGGCCTGAGGCGGAGCCTCGTTAAATAGTTAAATAAGTAACATTTTATCCTTGACTAGCTAAAATCCCATGGCATCAAGAGCTCGTGCAATTGCGCCTGCGTTCGTGCTGGCTCCGAGGCACCTGTATCCGCCCCAAGCCGTGGCACAGGCAAAAAAATACCTGATGCCGCAAAAAAGCACCCGATCCACCAACGCCCGAATGAAATCCGTCTGCCAATTCATGTTGAGAATTTTTGCCGAAAGTGAGTTGCACGACCCGACATCAGGTGCTTGTGTGGGTTTCACACACTGCAAGCCAACCCGTCAACCCCCCAAAATGATCAAATCCATCAACTTTCTCATATTCGGCACGTTGCTCACAATGAGTTGCGCCCAAGCACAATTCGCCTTTGAAAAGGGGGATCGAGTCTGCATCATCGGCAACTCGCTTGCCGACCGGATGCAGCACGACGGATGGATGGAAACCTTGATCCAACGGGAAAATCCTCAACTGCAATTGAGCTTCCGCGACCTCGCAGTGTGCGGCGACGAGATCGCAAAACGCCCACGCTCGGAAAACGTGCCTAACACCGAGGCCCTCCTCGCCCAGTGCAAGGCCGATGTGATCTTGTGCTTCTTCGGATACAACGAGTCGTTCCAAGGCCAGCCCGGCCTTGAGAAATTCAAGAGCGACTACGCGGCGATGATCGACAACTACAAAGCGAAAAACTTCAACGGTAAGGGCACCCTGCGCTTTGTCCTTTTTTCGCCTATCGCCAATGAGAACCTGCACAACAAACTTCTGCCCGACGGCTCTGCCAACAATAACCGGCTAGCCCTCTACGCCAACGCCGTCAAGGAAGTGGCGGTGGCCAAGAGCGCCACTTACGTCGATCTGTTCCAACCCACACTCGAACTCTATGCCAAAGCCAAGGCACCCCTGACCCTCAACGGCTGCCACTTGTCTGCCGCCGGCAACCGCGAACTCGCAACGGTCATCTCCAGTGCCCTTCTCAAGAAAAATGTTAGCACCTCCCCCTCGGATGACAAGCTGCGCCAAGTCGTCAATGCCAAGAGCACCTATTGGCTCAATTCCTATCGTGCTTCGGATAGCAATGACATTTGGGGAAACCGCTCCGGACTGCGCTTTGAGAACAACCAAAGCAACGGCGAGGTGCTCCAGCACGAATTGAAGATGTGGCAGCAACTGGCGAACAATCGCGACCAGCAGATCTGGGCGCTCGCCGCTTCCAAGCCTTACAAGGTGGACGACAGCAATCTGCCCGCCCCGCTCAAAGTGGTGTCTAACATGAGCCACAAGACCGAGCAATCCATCCCCTATATCGATGGCCAGGCAGGCATTGCCAAAATGACAGTGGCACCCGGGTTCAAGGTCAACCTCTTCGCCGATGAAAAGCGTTTCCCAGAACTCGCCAACCCCGTCCAAATGTCGGTTGACCCCCAAGGGCGCCTGTGGGTCGCCGCCTGGGGCAGCTATCCAAACTGGGAACCCGGCAAGGAATTGAACGACCGCCTGCTCATTCTAACCGACGAACACCACACCGGCGTGGCAACCAAATGCACCACCTTTGCCAAGGTGCAGAATCCAACGGGTTTTGAGTTTTGGAATGGCGGTGTGCTCGTCGCCTCCGGCCATGACATTCTATTTCTAAAGGATACCAAAGGCGATGGCGTGGCGGACGTGCGCGAAGTTTATATGCAAGGTGTCGATAATGCTGATACCCACCACGCCGCCAACAACTTCCGCTTCGGACCAGATGGCGGGCTTTACTGGCAACGCGGCGTGTTCATCATTGAAAACGTCGAAACCCCCTGGGCCAAGGCGTTTGAGGCCGGCCGCGACGGAATGTATCGCTTTGATCCGGCAAGTTTCACGTTTGGCTTTCACGCCCCCAACGGTCCTAACTCCCACGGCATGGCCTTCGATTACTGGGGTTTCCACTATGCCACCGATGGCACATCCGGCAATGCATTCCAGGTCGTGCCTGATCAAAAGGGCTTCAAAATGCGCGAACTGCTCCAAAAACAGGTGCGCCCGGTGCCCTCCAGCGCCATCGTTTCCAGCAGCCAGTTTCCAGACGAGAACCAAGGGAATTTCCTCATCTGCAACTCGATCGGCTTTCTCGGAATCAAGCAGTACAAACTCAATCGCGACGCCAATTCGGGGTTGGTCAACGGTACCCCGGTGGCCGATCTGATATCTTCCACCGATCCGAACTTCCGCCCGACAGATGCCAAATTCGGCGACGATGGCGCGCTCTATGTCTCCGACTGGCAGAACGCCATCATCGGCCACATGCAGCACAATATCCGCGACCCCGAGCGCGATAAGAGCCACGGCCGTGTCTATCGAATCATCGCCGAAGGACGTCCGCTCCAGGCCCACGTGAACATCGCAGGCCAACCCGTGGCAGCACTGCTAGAGAACCTCAAACATCCGGTGGACGGTGTGCGATATCGCACGCACATTGAATTGACCAAGCACCAGCCTGCCGAGGTTCTCGCCGCATGCAAGGTGTGGATGAAGCAATTCGACCCGAAAAACCCCGCCCACGCCCATCACCTGTTAGAAGCGTTGTGGTTGCACCAACGGTTGGATGATCGGGACATGAGCTTGCTCAAAACCCTCCAGGAATCCCCGGAACCCTTTGCCCGTAACGCCGCCAAAACCGTCGCTCATTTCTGGAGCGGCAACGCCATCGACCAGCAGTCGCGGCCATTCACCTTGGAGCCCGAGGTCAAGAGTGTGGCACCTGCCGTGCGTCCTGACGGCACCTTGGAAGTGCAGTTGCTAACCGTCAAGGAGGCCCTCAAGTACGATCAGACGAGCATCGAAGCCAAGGCCGGCCAGGCGGTGGAGATCACATTCATCAATGTTGACTTGATGCCCCACAACGTCGTGATCACCCAGCCGGGTGCTGCCGACGAAATCTGCACTGCCGCGCTGGCGATGGCCGGAGCCGGCTTTGCCAAGGATTTCATCCCGGAATCCACCAAGATTCTGGCACACTCGAAATTGTTGGACCACGGCAAGCGTGAGACCCTCAAGTTCACCTTGCCAAGTGCGCCCGGCGACTATCAATTCGTCTGCACCTTCCCCGGCCACGGCACAGTCATGCGCGGCATCATCAAGGCCAAGTAACAATGGTCCAACTGCCTCCCCCCAATCTTTTGGGGGGAGCGGGATACACTCCCGTCATGGAGGACTGGCGGCTGTCAAAAGCTCAGCAATAATTGCCAGATATAGGTATTGGCCAAACCTTCGATGTCATTCCAAACTTGGCGGATCAAATCCTTGTCGCCGGTGATCGGTGGGCATTCTGCAGCTTTCAGCTCCCAAGGTCGGCACAGGCCCGGGGCGAGGCTGGGGGCGGCCCGCCCAACCATCCCAGTGAGCTTGGCACGATCCGCCATTGAGGCAGGCAGTTCGCCGGCGGACAAAGGAACCGGCAATTGATAGGTGCCGGCTGAGTAGCCGCCCAACTCGCGCGTCACATCGGTGAGAACCCGCAGGTTTTCGATGCTGGTATCGTCCTGCATGATGGCCCCGGCATCCATGATGTAACCGCCCTCGGAGGCAACTTCCCGGATCACACGTTCACAAAATTCGCGAACTTTTTCAGGCTTTCCGAAGCTCAGAAGACTGTTAGGCACACCACCACTCAGCGCAAATTTATCATGCAGTCGGCGGTGGACTTCGAAGATATCGTCTTGGTCGCAGTGGAAGACGATGGATCGGTCAGGCAATTCGCGGAAGCTATCGAAGTGGTGTTTCCATTTACCTTCGGCGTAAAACAACGTCTGATGCCCGTGTTTCCAAAACTCCTCAATAATGGGCTTGAGCGTCGTCCAGTAATGAGTCTCGAAGGTCTTCGGTGAGACCAGCGGCACACAACCGCGGTGCATCCAAAATCCTATCGGCACCTGCTTGGAGGCGTCGGCCGTGCCCAGCCCGACGTGGCAAAGATGCGGCATGAGCGCCTCGCAGGCAGCCAGCACCTTGTGCGGTTGGGTGACCATGTCCATGGTCAGCCCGATATAGCCACGCAACTTATCGGCTAGGATATCAAACGGTGCCTTGAAGATGCCGGCGATGGCCGAGACGGTTCCCGATTCAAGGCGCAACCGACCCGCCTGCGGGCCAAACGCATAAAAGTATTGCAGCATGGCCATGCCGCCCTTCACAAATGACAGGTTATTTCGATAGGTTGTGGGTTCACCCAGCTTGCTGACCTCGGTGGACACCCGCGGCAGCCAGACGTTGTAGAGAAAGCCGGTGGGGTCGGCGATGAGCGCGTCGTATTCATCCGCCCGCATCCACGATTCATCCTCCTCTGGTTCGATGTAATTGAAACCGGTCGTCGGAGGAATATGTATGCCGGGTATCCCGTAATATCGCAGCCCGACGGCCTGCGCCAGCCCGGTCCATACATAGACCATGTTAGGAACCACCGCGTCCCAGTCGAAGTCCCGGGCGCACTTTGCCGCAGCATCGAACGCCCGTGTGTAATCATGCGCCACCTCCTGGCAGGAGTATCCGGCATAGCGAGCGGTGAATTCGGCCACAAACGGCCGGATCGGGATGCGGTCTGGCTTCTCGTTGCGCATAGCGGTGACGTAGCGGGCCAAGCGTTGCTGGTAGAGGGTTTCGTTATCCATGAATTGAGTATTTAATTTTTCCGCCCCCGGTTCAAGCCTGATTTTTGATGGAAAGCCGCTGATGGTTTCTATCCGCGAGAGGTCTTGCTGATATGGGTAACGCTGGAGTGCCCCCGTCATGCGCCATGGCCGGTGAACTTGGCGACGGCTGCGGTTCGGCTGTGGACTTGGAGTTTATCATAGATGCGGCGGATATAGTTGCGCACGGTATGCACCGCGATATCCATTTGCTGGGCAATATGGAAGTAAGTATCGCCACGAGCGAGAAGGGTAAGCACCTCGCGTTCCTGGGGCGAAAGAGTGACGGCAGCAGATTGATGGAAAGAGGCGACGACCTTACGGGCGATGTGTGCGGACATCGGGGATCCTCCGGCATGGACTTCGCGGATGGCGTCGAGAATCATCGGTGGAGGTGTTCTTTTGACCAGATATCCGTAAGCCCCGGCTGCCAGCGATTGAAACACCTGCTCGTCCTGCTCGAAGACGGTGAGCATGACGGCGCTGATCGCCGGTGCCTGCTGGCGCAAGGCCGAGACGCAGTCGATGCCGCTCATCCCTGGCAGTTGCAAGTCCATCAGAACAACATCTGGCTGGTCGCTGGCGAGGCGGCGCAACGCCACGCGTGGGTCGTCGTAAGCACTCACACATTCGAACCCCTCGGCTTGGCCCAGATACTCCTCTAGCATTTGTCGAAACTGCTGGTCGTCTTCAACGATGGATATGCGAATGATCATGGTAAACTTCTGAAAATGTGAGTTATGGCTTCCCGCGTTTCCCCAGCGGCCAGCGCAGCGTCACACGCGTGCCCTTGCCAGGGACACTCTCAATCAGGCATTCGCCGCCGATTTTTTCAAGGCGATCGTGCATATTTGAGAGGCCGTTGCCATTGGTTGCCCTGGTGCACTGGGCTTGATAGAAGCCGCGGCCGTCGTCATTGATGCTCACCTCGAACTGGCGGTGTTCGATGCGCATGGCAACCTCGAGAGTGCTGGCCGACGCGTGTTGTAGGACGTTGGCCAGCGCCTCCTTCACAGCCCCAAACACCGCCGCCCGGGTCTCCGCCGCCATGGCGATCGCCGGAATCGCCGGTAAGGGCGCAAACCGGCAATGCACCAGCGTGTCTGAGAAAAATTCTTCAACGTAGTGATAGATCCGGTACGCCAATTGGTCGAGATTATCATTTTTCGGGTTAACCGCCCAGATGATATTTTCCAGGTCGCCGGCCGCTTGGCGGACGCCGCGGGTCATGACCTGCGCCCGCTGGCGTTCTGTAGAACTGACACTGGAGGTGCCCATGAGCAATTCGCCCAGCATGGAGAGGCGAGCCAATTGGCTGCCGACCTCGTCATGCATGTCACGGGCGATGCGGGCCCGTTCCTGGTCGAGGGCAATGAGGCGTTGGAGGTCGATGTTGTTGAAATAGCGCGAGGTAGCGAAGGCAAGGCTGGCGACGACGATAGCGATGAGCCCCCAGAACCAATATTGGTGGGTTACGGGCAAGAGGACGTTGAGGTCCACCCGTTGCAGAGCTCCGTGTCGACGCTCGGCCAGAGTGATGCGCCAGACGTACTCGCCGGCCTGGCTGACGCCGGTGACCAGGCAACCGGTGGCGGCCTTGAGGTCGAGAGGAAGGCGGCTATAGACGAAGAGGTCGCCGTTGCGGGCACCCGCATCGGTTAGTTCAATTTGCCAGAGGCCGCGTGTGCTGGTGATGAGTTTGGTTTCAGCGGCTCCGCAGTAGATGTGGAGGTTTGAGCCGATGAGGACCGGTGCGTCTGGTTCGCGATCCAGATCGGTAAAACGGAGGTGTTGGGAGGCCGAAGGTGCCAGCGCCGGGGTGCTCCACGATCCTTGTGTCACCCCGAGATAACGGTTGTCCCAGAACGACCAGACGGCATAGCGGTGACTGGGATTCAAGCTGGCTTTTGCGAAATCCAAGGTGACGGCCTTTTCTGTGGTGCCTGGATTCCACAGCAAGGCGACGGTTGCGTCGCCCCAAGGACGCAGCACATGCCCGATGAGCCTAGGCCACTCCTCGCTCACCCCCAAGTCGAGCACATCGGCACGTTCATGGGCCGGGGGGGTCATTGCCTCGACGTTGCGCCAGAAAGGCTTGAAACTCTCCCAATGCCAGGGATCTGAGGTGATGGCAGCCCCACCGGACAAGCCAACCATGCTCATCCAGGTGCGCACCAGCGGCCAACCACCCTCAATCTCACTCAGATTGGCAGGGTCCGTCCCCATGTAGTAGTTGCAATTGTCCACCGCGAACCAGCGCTTGTGCAGTTGGTAGGAACGCAGCACATCGGGCATCGCCTCGCGCACCACCGGCCGCTTTGCCGCCAGTCCGGTGCTGCTTGAATCCACCAGGCCAACCGCCGCCCGGTCTGGTTCGTGGTCCGAGAAAAGCAGATAGGTGTCTTCCCCAGCCGCCGCCCGCAGTTTGGTAAGCCCGTCGCGCATCGCCTCAAAGCTGGTTTTCTTTGGGTCGATTTCCGGCTTGGACAGGGTTCCGTAAAACTCGATTTTCAGGTAGCTGAAACCATGGTGAACGGCCTGGCCGACGCGCCGGGCGAGGTCGTCCCAAGCGGCAGGGTCGAGTGCAGGATGCTGGTCGTCCGTCAGGGCGCGGACCAGCAGACCTGGGCGGGCCCCTGTGGCTGAGATTCGCTTGGCGTAGAATCCCAGATCTTCGGGAAATGGCTCGTTGGTTTTTCGCGTGCCGCCGGATTCCTCGCTGCCTGTGTCGATTTGAATGACCTCCGGGTGAAGTTGCCCGTGGGATTGCAACACAGCGTCGGTCACCTCCAGCACCTCCTTGCCACTGACCGCGCCGACCAGATAATGCGAACTACTCCAACCGGACAATGCCCCAAAGTTGCTGCGTGCACCATGGGTTTTTCCAACCCACTCCGCCCACCGAGCCAGCGCCTGCTGCGGGGGTTCGACCAACAAGAGGACTTGCTGGCTCCAGCGTGTCTCGCCGGGATCCACCTGCAGCGGGCCCATCTGGGCGATCATGTTCAACTCCACTGAACCGTCACCGCTCTGTGTGATGCGAGTGTCGATGTAGGCGATGGGCGTGCCCACGGGCCCGAAGAGAAAGCCGGAGCCATCCGCGCGGTACAGGCATCCGGCTTCCCAGATGTGCAAGACATTGCCGATATCCGCCACTCGTTGGGTCGGGAACCGGCTCCTGGGATGTAAACGGCTCACCAGCCAATCCGCCGGACTGCCGCCCAAGCGGCCGCGCAATATGGCAGGCACCATCGTATAAACCTCCACCGGCCTCTGCCCAGTATTGCGGATCCCAACTTGCGCCAGCACCCCCGCCACACCGGGCACCTGCCCAAGCCGAAATAACAAGTCCACCTGCGCATCCTCAAAGCGCAAGCCTGTAGCTCCCACATCCGCTTGGCCATAGGGCGTTGCCTCGCTGAGATGTTGCACCGGCCCAAGCACCACGCCTCTGTCTGATGTCAACTCGTGCTTCTCGTCACCCACCCGCACTTTGGCGGAAAATCCACCTTGAAACCCACTCAAACCGGAACCAGCTAAACGAAACGAACGCCCGTCGGCAACTAACGCCGCACGCATGACAACATTTGATACTTGTGCTGCGGCTGCCAGCCAAGCACTGGCCAACCATGCCAGCGCCAAGCAGCTCGCCATGAATTTGCCGACTATCACCAGCGAAGATGTGTCCAACTTGCGCAGCTAATTCAAGAAGATTGTCAGAAATTTGTCAGAAATACCGGAAAGGGTAAAATGAAACGGGGCCGCTGATTTGCACCAGCGGCCCCGCCATTTCCGGAGAAAAACCAATAACTCCGGAAAATCTTTAGTGGCGCATCGAACACCACAATTTTGTTGACCCTCTGCGGGTCCCCCCAAGAGCAAAACCCGGGGGGTGACTCAGGGGCCAGCAGCGCCGACCCACGAACATTATCAAAAAGATGGGGCTTGTCATGTGGCATGAAGTGGCCACACGCCGCCCCCTCGCGGCGACGGGCAAAACCCCACCAGCAAAGGAAGCCAAAACCCGCAGGAAGGGGAAATTCCGGCCATGACAGGATGCAGGTGGTTCAAAATTGATCAGAGAGGAATTCAGATTTTGAATTTCAGATTGGACGAGGGCTGCGCGCGGTTCGCTGGGAAAGGTGAACATCGAATTTTCTTGGGTGCTAGGGCGGTCGGAGGGTGGCCTACGGAGGGGGACGTGCTCGGAGCGCCGTGCAGAGATGGATTTGCGCAAGGGTTGCCACCCTGGATTCCTTGGCGGGTTGCTGGTGATGTTACGATCGCAAATTGAGCCTCACTGTGGCGGGCAAATCGAGTTTTCAGGTGGCATTTGGCGGTTGCAGCGAGCCGGATTTACGATAGACAGGGGCCATGCACATTACCCGCTGGGACTGGTTGATCGTTGTGGTGTACGCACTGGTGGTTGTTACCATCGGGCTGCGAGCCGGACGCAAACAATCCAGCAGTGAGGAATACTTTTTGGCGGGGCGCAAGTTGCGCTGGCCATTTATCGGGGCGTCGATCTATGCCGCCAACATCTCGACGGAGCATTTTGTCGGGCTAGCCGGCACGGCCTATGTCATGGGCATGGCGATAGGCGCATACGAATGGATCGCAGTGTTCTGTTTGGTGCCGCTGATTTTAATTTTTCTACCGCTCTACATTCGCACCCGCATCTACACGGTGCCCGAGTTCTTAGAAAAGCGCTTCGATCCGAATGTGCGCCTGTTGTTTTCCGGCTTCATGCTCGCCATGTCAATTGTCGCTAAAATCGCCATTTCGCTGTGGGCGGCGGCGATCGTGTTCTCGGATGTGCTTGGCTGGGACCGGCTCACCGTCATCTGGGTCGTCGGGCTGGTTACCGCGCTTTACACGATGAAAGGGGGCTTGGGAGCGGTGGTCTATACCGATGCCATCCAAACTGTGGTGCTGCTGGCCGCCGCCATCGCCCTGACGGCCATCGGTCTCCATCAGGTCGGAGGGTTCAGCGGGTTGCACGCCAAACTCGACCCGGCGATGTTCTCGATGGTGCGGCCGGCGACTGACCCGGACCTTCCGTGGCCGGGTGTTTTCATCGGGGTGTTTTTTGTGGGGGCCTTTTATTTTTCGATGGACCAGGTGTTGGTGCAGCGGGTATTTGCGGCCAAGACCCTCAACGAAGGACGCCTTGGTGCGGTGTTCTGCGCGTTTCTCAAGACCCTCAACCCGCTGCTTATCGTGCTGCCCGGGCTGATTGCCAAGGCACTCTATCCGCATTTGGAGCACAATGACGACGCCTACCCGACGTTGCTGAAAAACCTGATGCCGCAGGGATTGCTAGGGCTGACGATTGCAGGGCTAACAGCGGCGCTGATGGGGCATCTGAGTGCGACCTACAATTCCATCGCGACGCTCGTCACGCGGGATTTCTATCTGCGATTCCGGCCGGAGGCGACGCAGCAGCGGCAGATATTGGTTGGGCGAATCGCGGTGCTGGGGGTGTTCGTGCTGGGGGCTGTTTGGGCACCGATCATCGGCGGCTACAAATCGCTCTTCATCTACCTGCAAAACATTTCCGCTTACCTAATGATGCCTTTCGCCTTCATCTTTTTCCTCGGTGTGTTCTGGAAACGCATCAACACCCAGGGGGTCATTGCCTGCATGCTGGTGTCTTTTGTGTTGTGCCCGGTGATGCTGTATAACAACCAGCTCAAGCCAGAGGAACAGTGGTTCCAGTGCCTCAACACGCCGCTGCTCATCCCGTGGCTGCACCGCGCCATGATTGTCACGGTCATTTGCGTTGCCGCTCTGGTGGGAGTTTCGTTGCTGACCCCGCGCCCCGCCGCCGCCAAGTTGTTGGATACCACGGTGCATTGTTTGTGGGACGGCTCCGAGGTTCCCGCAGCCGTGCACTGGCTCAAGGATTACCGGTTGTGGCTGGGCGTCGTCTGCGGCGGGACCGCCGTGCTGTGGTTTTGGATGCGCTAGCCCATGTGTGGGAAATCTCGCCGACGGCGGAAATAGGCGCATCTCTGATATTTGCAAAATCCTAGTCATCGGCATCGAGTGCCACCGCATCAGGTTCCCCCGGGGCAGGAACTCCAACGCATTCGCCCCGGAGCAGGGCGGGGAAGCCCTCCTCCACTCCGTCCAAAGCGCCGAATGGTTATGGGTGCAGTCGAAATGGAGGCTCTGTCGAGCCCCCATCTCGCCGCACCATTTATTGTTAGACGAGCATGGCGGCGGGGCGTCCCTTCACGGAGTGTTGGCACCCCCGTCCATCATCGTCGTTCCGCCCCCCATGAACGGATCGAAGACGCGGAACTCCACACTTCAATGTCGAGGTCAGGAAGTGTGAGATTGGGGTTGAGCCGGAAAACCAGACATCCTTGAAGCCATTAGTGATGTCACCGGTTTTGCCGCTGCAAGCCGCATAAAAGCCCAGACATCTAACCGAGACAGCAGTGTGGTGGGTGGTCACTTCGGTTAGAATACTGGATATCACACACGGGCCAGCTAGCCGTGCCCCTCTTGCTGCTGACGCTTTTCACTTGGCACTTCTAAACTCCCTCAAGGCAGAGCACTCGACGAGACGGCCCATCGTCTTGGGAGTGAACACCTTGCCCTTGGTGTGCAGGATCAATTGCTGCATGTCGGCACGCCGCACACCAAACCCACGTCCGGCGATGCAGGCGATCACTTGATAGCCAGGCTGGCCATCGGCAGTCCGGTCTTTGGCCATTTGACATAGCCGGAGGATCCGTGTGACCTTGTCCCGGGCTGTACCGTCATCTTCGGTGATCTTGGCCTCGATGATAACTCTTGGGGAGAATTCATCGGGAATGATAAAATCCGGAGCTTGATCAAACCCAGCCAATCGTTCAGCTCGTCGGGTCTTGCGAAAACTGATGCCATCCTTGGCAAGCATCTCCTCAATTGCCGACTCGAGATTGTCGCCAATCAGGTCGCTCACCGAATCACGGTGCCCTGCAAACGGCCGCCCGAGAAATCGTTCATAGAGAAGCATTGCATACGGCGCACCCATCGCCGCGAGGTTGCGCACGGCGGATAGTCCCCCGTTGGTGTCCGCCTTGTGCAGACGGTGCAATTTGTCGCCGGGAACAGGCGGGCATCCCTCATCCAACATGGCGCATGCAGTTTCCACAAGAGCCTTCACACGAGGCTTGTTGGTTTCCGAAAGCCGCCATGGGAATTTAGTCACCAAGCGTACTTCACGGTCAAAGGAGCGGGCGGTATTCTGAGGAACCGTGATGCCGGTCCGGAGCCCCGCAACGTAGGCCCACTCTGGAGGCGTGAATCCCAGCATCGCCCGCAACACAATGAGGCTAACCGGTGCGTGCAGAACCGTCGCAAAGACCTGGTCAGGCACGAGATGCTGAAAGCCCTTGGTTGCGAGTTTCAGCGCTTCGTATCCGGATTCAAAGGCGGCATATTCAATATATCCCTCGCCCTTCGGCATCACGAGAAACTCCGATGCAAGACTGGAAAATACGCTGCTCACGAATTTCTCGGGAGCTGCCAAAATCTCATTTTCGTCGGCTTCAAAAGGATACTTCATCTTCGCGTTCTGTTGATTCTTCTACCATTCCGCTCATCAGCCATTTTTGTTCGCTCTGAGCCTGTGAATACGTTTTCTCAAGCGAGGTAAGAACAGCCCCGACGCCTCCGAAAGCTGCGAGCCAATCTTGGACCTCCTTCATGCGCTCTTTAACCGGGCGCTTCATATCCCACTTCGTTCTCAGGTGCCAGATGGCAAGGCGCGTAAGATGCCCGTAGCTGATGCAACGAATATCGCCCTGTGTTGCCATGAGGCCACCTGCGGCCAATTCGTCAATGTCCCGCTTGACAATCTCGGCGACGCCAACCGCGTCAGAAGCCAGCCAGCGTTTTGGAAAATACCCGGTGGAACGGCAAACAAATACCGTGTCCACGACAGATGATCCGGTGCCATTGATATGAATCGAGGCACCCATTTCGGCAGGGCACGGCAGCGACGCTGAAGCGACAAGGCCCGCATCGAGGATTGCCACCGCCATTGGAATGTATGCGTCGAGTTGATTGTGATGATAGGTGAATGCGAAGGGCTTGCCGGGTTTGAGCTTCGCCACGGCATGTCGAATGGTCCGTGAGATTCCCTCCGTAAAATGATCGAGGCCGCGTCCCATGTTCACGTTGCCAGTAAGTTCGTTTTCGTGGCGTGTCGAAGGCTTGGCAAACTCTGGCATCTCGCTGCCTAGCAACTTGCGGAGCCAGACATAGCAAAAGTCCATCAACTCGGCATATTGCACGTTGCCGAAATAGGGGGGATCGGTGAAAACGGCGTCGAATTTCGCCCCGTTTAACTTTGCGCAGGAGGAATCCCCGCACACCAATTCGATCTCGCGCTCAGCCGGAGGATTTGAGCCGCTGCGCGACGAGCCAATCCACTCCCCTTTCATGGCAACTTCCACCTTGCGGTTTCCCTCATGGCGTATCTCGAAAGGCTGTATGCAATAGCGTTTCGCTTTGGCAAACTTTTCGACTATGTTCAACCACCCGCCACTGCCCACCGGCGAGCCTCTGCGGCCGACGATGCCGAAGAAATTCGATTCGCACTGAATCAAGCCAACCGGGAAACCATGTACGGAAAACACATCCAGTGACTTAAGCGCCATCGTGTCGTAGCGACAAAGCATGTTCTGGTATCGCAGGAGGTCGGAAAGGTTGGTTGCGAGAGCCTCACGGATGCGCTGGTCCTTTACTGCTGCTATCCACCGGCAGCTCAATTCGAGGCCTAGCAATTGCCTTGCATTAAAAAGATCCCGGTAGTGGTGATAGCCCCACCGATGCAAGCGCGCCGTTTCGTCTCCATTTGGAATGGCATCCTCGGGGATATACTTAGGACTCATCCTGCCCAGTCTCTGCGCTGCTTCCTCGAACTTGCCCAACTCATCCGGTCCAGCCTTCTTAAAGAGTCGCCCTTTTCTACCCTTGCCTTTTTCCGCACAAGTTTCGCAGTGGTATTCGATGGCATAGAGCCGGTGCGCCGGAACCGAGTTGCCGGGATAACTGACCGGATGATTGCAATGACGGCACTGCGCCTTGCCCCGCTTGGCCGTTTGTGACAGCGGCAATGCCTTGCCGCAATGGGGGCAAGGGCCGGGTTTCTTGCGATCTGCTGCTTCAAACAACTCTCCACAACAACCGCATACGAAGACGTTGGCCGTGTGACGCACGTCTTCCGAAAGCAGGAAGTTAGGAAACAAATCGTGGTCTTGTCCACATGACGAACAAGCGCTGGTCTTCACCCATAGAAAGTATTTCACATGCGCTTCGGTACTGCCACACTGGGCGCAACCGGTGCGATACAGGTGACCGATTTCCGCCTCAAGATGCGCCCTCAAGCGGGCGGCAGTCTTCGTATATGCATCGACGTCCAGATCTAGCAGTTCCTGGCGGACGATCCACCATGCCATGGGATTAACGTCGGCCCCGATCACGGAGCAGCCGATGCGGTTTGCCTCCATCATCGTCGTTCCGCCACCCATGAACGGATCGAAAACGCGGAATTCCGGCATGTGGTGGGATTGATAGAAATTCTCGATGACCGGTCGACCGGAAAACTCCGAGAGTATCAATGCGCGGAACAGGGTCCCAGGCCGACGCGCAAACCACTTGTGCACGGCGATGACTGGACGGTAGTTCTGCTGGATCTGCTTTTCACGCAGAGCTAATCCTGCAACAAAGGGGATGTTGAAGTGACGTTCAATCATTGAGAGAGGTGCCGTGAGCCTACGCTAAACGGCCGCTTGCCTGCGATGCTTGCAATGAATTGTTGGCAGGTGGTGTTCATGTCAGGCATGGGTGTAAACGCCCGGCAGTCTTTCCGCAAGCCCTTTCGGGTTGCGGTAGAGCGTCATCATATGGGCTGGATTGGCGAAATCGGTGACACCTGGGAACTGCGTACCTTTGGGCCGAGTGGTTTGGATTTGGGACCATTGCCATCGGCGTACTCCTTGGGAATATGGTCAGTTTGCCCAGATATCCCTCACAATTTATTTTCCGAGTGCAAATTGCATCGTGTCCCCGTATTTGGGAGCTGCCAAGTCGAGCTTGAGTTTGAATTCCTCATCGGTAAGACAGGTTTTCATGAGGAACACAACATTTGAAATGTGCTGATGTAATTCGGGTACCCCCAATTCGTCCGTGAAATGCTGGTGATGTTTTCTTAAGCGATTGCCCTTCTCATTGCGTGGATTCAGTTCTTTGAGCCTTTTTACCAGGCCAGGAGTAAGTCGAGAGTAGACGATGTCGTTGGTCCAGTGTCCGACATAGGAAGGTTTTTGATTCCCGGCTAAAGGAAAATCAACACCCTTGAGTCGAAATAGTTCGCGATAGAAATCATTTGGGAATCTCCTAGTCCACTTGGACCATTCGTCTTTCAGATAGCGGTCAAGGATCACTTGAAGCGCTACACGATCCCGGATTTCTTGGTATCCGGTGGCCTCATCGACCAGGGCAATTACGCCGATTTTGGCAAGACCGCGCATCAAAATCTCAGCTTGCTGAGCCTTTTCCAGTTGCTGTGTCTGCAACGCGCCAGCTTCGCGGGGGCGTTCAGAATTCCGTTAATCTGCTAGAAGCCCGCAGGGCTGGCTAACGG
>JBAXCM010000026.1:0-19622 GCA_037141475.1 Verrucomicrobiota bacterium
GTGCTGGATCTTGGGCGAGAACGGAACTGTGGCTGGCGAAAAGAGTCGCGGCCGCGATGGTCAGGGCAAGTGTGAACTTTTTCATACTCGGGCTAAACCTTCGGGCAAAGGAAGAGTTGCGAGGGAAATGCAGGTTTTTTGCCGAGGGACGTGTTCGGAAGGGATGCTCAGTCGCTGGCCGGCAGGCCCAGCAATTCGAGGAGGCGCTGGAGGTCGTCGTTGCCGTAGTATTCGATTTCGATGCGGCCTTTTTTGGGTGAATGCTGGATGGCGACGTGAGTGGCGAGATGGGCCCGCAGACGATTGGTGATAGCGCGGACCTGGACATCGGCTTCGCGCAGGGCGGCGGACTTTTTGGAGTCGCCGGGGTCGCCTGGGGAGGAATCGGAGGCGGAGAGCAGGGATTGGACGAATTTTTCGGTAGCGCGCACGGTGAGTTGGCGGCGCAAGATTTGAGCGGAGGCGAGCAGTTGGACCTCTTGATCCTTGAGCGAAAGCACCACTTTCGCGTGACCCACGGACAGGCTTTTTTTGGCCACCATGATTTGGATGTCGGGGTGGAGGTCGAGGAGGCGCATGGCATTGGCGACGCTGGCACGGTTTTTGCCGACGCGGGTGGCGATTTCCCCCTGTTTGAGGAAATATTCCTTGGCGAGGCGGACGTAGCCAGCGGCTTCCTCCATCGGATTGAGGTCTTCGCGCTGGATGTTTTCGATGAGCGCCATTTCGAGCACGTCGCGGTCGGACGCCTCGCGTTCGATGACCGGGACGGTGGCGAGGCCGAGTTTGTGAGCGGCGCGCCAGCGGCGTTCGCCGGCGATGAGTTCGAAGGTGCCGTTGACGGGGCGGACGATGAGGGGTTGGATGATCCCGTGCTGGCGGATAGATTCGACCAAATCATCAAGCGGCGCTTCAAAAAATTGGGTGCGGGGTTGCAGCGGGCTCGGCACCACCAGGTGGTGGGGCACGTCGCGCACTCGCTTCAAATCTTCCGCCGAAACGACGCCATCGACCTCTGCTGCGCCGGGGTGTTTGCGGATGAGGGCTGCGAGTCCTTTGCCGAGTGCTTGTGCCTGTTTAGCCATGGGGGCAGGAGCAGTAGCAAGATGATCGGGGAAATCCAAGCGGAATTGCTGCGGGCTTGACGGATCGGCCGCAGCCGGGCATGCAGGGGCTGTGAAAACGCAGGATTTTTTGACGGTTGTGTCGCTGGCTGCCTGGTTGTCTGCTGAGGCCGTGGCGCAGAAACCTCCAGTGGCCCCAACGACCCCAGCGCCCCCGGCGGCACATGCCGGGACGGCGGTGCCACCTCCGGCGGTCAGCGCGCCGGCGGAGGTGCTGGCATCGGCGGTGGCGGCGGTGGACAAGCTCGGCAACGACGTGACGCGTGGGAATTACGCGGTGGCTATTGAGCGGATGAATCCGCTGTGGAAGGAGCGCATGGCCAATCAGACGAAGGGCGGCATGGCGGAGGTGCTGAGGCAGATCGAAGGGGCGTCAAAACGCATGACCCAGGAGGGGGTGAGTATCATTTCCTCGGTGCATCAAGGGGTACCCCGCTCGTTTGAGGTCGGAGCGGATACCAAGGTAGAGGTGGTGAAGGGCGAGGAAATCGAAATTCAGATCTTCACCAAGTGGCTGGTGCTGGTGCCGACTCTAACGAAGTACCGCTTGCTGTTACAAGGCGAGCCCAAGCCGGTGGTCATTGAGAAGACTGGGTTTCAGGTGGCGGTATCGGAGAAGGGGAAAAACGATTGGACGTTCATTGACGGCTCGGGACTGACGGTGAGCGCGTTGCGGCGGCTCTATCTCACATTGCCGTTAGACATGGAACTCCCACCCATCCAAGAGCGCAAGGCCGCTGATGCCCATTGAGATTTTCAACATGTCTGAGAAAATGAAATCCGGGTTGGAGGAGCAAATCCTGTATCGCAAGTTGTTGGGATTGTGGCAACGTGGGCAGAGCGATCTTTGTGAAGTGCGGGGATCTGCGATCCACGGCCGCGGGGTGTACGCCACCTGCTTCATTTCCAAGGATGCGCCCATCATCGAGTACTTGGGTGAGCGCATCGACAAGCGCGAAAGCCAGCGCCGAGGCACGCGACAACACGCGAAATCCCTCAAGACCGGCGATGCCGCGGTGTATATCTTCACCCTCTCCAAGCGTTATGATATTGATGGGAATTTCCCTTGGAACACGGCCCGCCTCATCAATCATTCGTGCAATCCAAATTGCGAGGCCTGGATCGTCGGTCGCAAAATCATCATCCATGCCTTGCAGGATATCCAGCCAGGTGCGGAACTCACGTTCGACTACGGCTTTGACGTCGATTGCTACGCGGACCATCCCTGCCTGTGCGGCGCGGCCAACTGCAAGGGCTACATTGTTAGCCGCCAACAGTGGGGCGAGTTGGACCAGCGCCTCAAGCTGGAAAAGAACGGTCACTCGAAATGAAGGATCCTGCCGAGACGAGGGTAGGCTTTCCTGAGCGCCGGACCTCCATAAACTAGGAGGTTGACGGCCGGGGGATTTTCGATTACCCCCCCTTTTACATCCTGAGGCGTCCAATTTGGAAGCCACAGCAACCCTGTAAATTGACCCGAATAACCCCCAGAATAACCCCATGAAACCTAGAAATATCCCCCAGACCCTCGTCTCCGCGATCGTGGTATGCCTATCAGGCTCAACTTTCGCCTCGGATTGGAACGGCTCAACGAGCGCCAATTGGAACGACAACGCCAACTGGTCCGGTGGTGGCGGCACGAATGGATCCAACGCGGTCATCAACGTCAATTCTCCCAATATTGCCACCATTTCCGGTAATATTCCCGGAAGTCCGGTGGATATCATCATTGGAACAGGCGGCGGCACCAACGGCACGCTCAACCAAACGGCCGGCAATGCCTATACCGGCAGCGGCAACTGGATGTTTGTCGGCATCGGCGGTGGCACGGGCACGTACAATCTCGCCGATGTCACGACTGCCGGTAGCGGCGCGACTGGATTTGGACAGGGAACCGGCAACATGTATGTCGGTGGCCGCCTCTACATCGGTGGTGTGGGTTGGGGCACGCCGGGTGGCAACGGCACCGTCAACGTCAACACCACCGGCACCTATGCCATGGGCAATGACCTTGCCGTCGGTGTGGGCTCCGGCACAGGTGTGATGAATGTTGATTCGGGAACCATCACCACAGGTGGGTGGAATTTTGTCGGCAAGAACGATAACGGCAACACCTCTAACGGGATTCTGACGATGAACG
Organism: Verrucomicrobiota bacterium; assembly: GCA_037141475.1. Classification (GTDB taxonomy): domain Bacteria; phylum Verrucomicrobiota; class Verrucomicrobiia; order Verrucomicrobiales; family Akkermansiaceae; genus Luteolibacter. The sequence continues at coordinate 3,265 of JBAXCM010000026.1, forward strand.
GGGGCACCTTGAGCAATACCGGCCGCACCTACATCGGCCAGTCGGGATGCACCGGTGTGATGACCCTTGCCGGCGGCAGCTACAAGAATGTCAACAATGAGATCATAGATATTGGTGACGGTAGCGGCGGCAACGGCACAGTGAATATCACGAACAGCGCCTCGTTGCTTCAGGCCAACGGCGAGTTATGGGTCGGCGAATACTGGGGAAACGGGGTCCTCAACTTGAGCGCGGGTACCATCGCGAGTGGCAACTGGGTGGCGGTCGGACGCGATAACGCCACCGGCACCGTCAATATGACTGGCGGCACCTGGACCAAGGCCAACGGCGGCAGCAGCTTCATCATCGGGGCCAGCGGTCCTGGAACGATGAATCAAAGTGGTGGACTGGTGGATGTTCAGGGAGGTGATACCTGGATGGGTGAAAACAACACTGCCAATTTCACGCTCAGTGGAACTGGCGAATTCCGCGCTTCCTATTTTCAAATTGCCCGCAACGGCAGTGCTGTCGGCAATGTGAATTTGAATGGTGGCACGCTCAGGGCCAATCAAATTGTCGGTGGCGGCGGCGCGTCGCACGTTCATTTCAACGGGACCCAGGTGATTGCCACCAGCAGCCAGACAAACTTTATCGATACCATCACTGCCGGTCAGGCATTCATTGATGCCGGGGGTTTGAAGATCAACAGCAACGGCTACGCGGTCACTTCGCCGCAGGCATTCAACGGCAGTGGTGGCGTTATCAAATCCGGAAATGGCCTGCTCAACCTGTCTGGAACCAGCAGCTATACCGGGGCGAATTTCGTCAACGCTGGCGCGTTGATAGTGGCCACCCGGAGCGGCAGTTCCCCAAACAGTGGTGACTATACGCTTGCCGACGGCGCCATCCTCGGCGTCAAGCAGCTGGCCGCCTCCCAATCCTTGTCAATGACTAATGCCACCTTTGGCAGCAGCGGCGCAACCACCCTAGATCTGGATCTGGGCAACATCGCCGGCAACCCCACCGCCGCTCCCCTCAGCGTCACAGGCACCCTCACCCTCAACGGCACCGTGACCATCAACGTCGCCGACCAACTTCCCGCCGTCGGGACCATCCCACTGGTTTCATACACCGGCCCAAAAGCCGGCCCCGGCACTTTTGTTCTCGGCACCTTGCCACTAGGCGTGGCCGCCAGCTTCACTGACGACGGCAACGGTTCGGTCTTCCTAACCGTCACCAGCGTGTCGCTACCGCGCTGGAAGGGCACGATCGATGGCGTCACGCCGGACGGCGTCTGGGACATTGCGACCACGGCGAACTGGACCGATTTGGTGAGCAACTCGGCCACGACCTTTAGCAGCGGGGCACCGGTGCTCTTCAATGACGATGCCTCCGTTCTGACGTCAACCGTGACGCTCGCAGGAAGCGTGGCCCCCAGCGAGGTCACCTTCAACACATCCTCTCTCGGCTACTTCCTCACGGGTGCCGGAAAAATCACCGGCACCGCCTCCCTCCTCAAACAGGGCACCGCCGCACTTTCCCTCCTGACCGTCAATAATGACTACACCGGAGCCACCGTCTTGGATGGCGGTACCACCACGGTCAATAAATTGGCCAGCGGTGGCAGCCCGAGTTCGATCGGTGCCTCCAGCGCCAGCCCCTCAAATCTGATCCTGAGTGGTGCCACCCTCAACTACACCGGCCCAGCCGTCAGTATTGACCGCGGCATCACCATCGGCGGTGCCAATGCCGTCATCAGTAACACCAACGACCTGACCCTCGGTGGCGCGGTGGTCATACCCATCTTCGGCAACCTGACAAAAACCGGAGCGGGCAACCTGACGCTGAGCAACCCAGGTGCCAACGTCCTTGGCAACACCGGCTACCCGGTGCTGCGGGTGAGTAACGGCACACTCACGTTGGACGGATCCGGCACCCAAACCAACTCGCTCTCCGGCGAACTCTGGATCGGCGAAACCGCCGACGTCCCCGCAAATTTGGTCCTCAATCATACATCCCTCACCACGAACAACTGGATCGCCCTCGGCCGCGGCAACGGGTCCACCGGCGTGGTAAGCAGCATCACCGCTACCAATTCCACCATCCAGTGTACGAATTTCAGCAGCGGCTACGACGCCGGACTGGCCTTCAACGACTGCGACCAGAACATCACCCTCATCAATACCAATTGGACCAATGCCGGCGTGACCTACCTCGCCGAAAGCAACAACGCCATCACAACCATGACGGTAGGGGGCAATTCCGTTTACGTCGGTGCCGCCCAATTCCTCATCGCTGAAGGCGCGGGTTCCACTGCCAATGTGACGATCCAAGACACTGCCAGCGTCACCAAGGCGGGCGGGTGGCTGTCGATCGGCGTCAATGGCATCGGTACCATGACGGTCAAGAACCATGCCACCTTTGCTTCCCTTGCAAGCGATTTCAACGTCGGCGACGTGGGCGCATCGGTAGGCACGCTCAACATCAGTGATTCCGCGCTCGTCTCCTCCACCGGCATAACCTTCGTCGGCAAAAACGGCGGCACCCGCGGCACAATCAACCAGACCGGGGGTACCTACAATGGCAACGACTGGATCTCCATCGGGCGCTACAGCGGCTCCACCGGCGTGGTCAATATCAGCGGCGGCTCGCTGAACCAAATCACGGCTAACCGTGCGCTGCTCGTCGGTGAGGAAGGCGCTGGCACACTCACCCTATCGGGGACCGGTGCCGTCAATGTCGATGGCGTTGCCCTATATCTCACTAACAACGTCACCGGCGTCGGCACCGTCAACCTCAATGGTGGCACGCTGACGACCAAGCAGGTGATTCCTGGCCCAGGCGGCACGGGTAACGCGACCTTCATCTTCAACGGCGGCCTGCTCAAGGCCGGCGCTGGAGCCAACACCAATTTCATGGCCAACCTCGGTAGCGCCAGCATTCATTCCGCAGGTGCCTTCATCGATACCAACGGCAACAACATTGCCATCAACCAGATCCTGAGTGATGACGCCAGCAATGGCAGCCTGACAAAAACTGGGGCCGGCACACTCTATCTGAATGGAGTCAATACATATACCGGTATCACCCAAGTGGATGCCGGATCCCTCGGCGGCACCGGCTCCATCCCCGGAGCATTGGTCATCGGCGCGAATGCCGACCTCAACCCCGGCGTCACCACCGGAATGCTCAGCGCCGGAAGCGTGTCGTTTACCGGCCCATCTTCCACCCTCACCATCGAGGCTGGCGGGGCGGGTAATCAACTGGCCGTGGCGACCCAGCTGGATATCAGCAACGCTACTCTCGTGCTGAACGGTACCCCGACCCTGCCGGTGTATGTGATTGCCAGTTACGGGACTCTCACTGGCACCTTCCCAGGCCTCTCCCTGCCAGCGAATTATTCCATTGATTATAACTACAATGGCAACCATCAGATCGCACTCGTTCATTCGCTTAGTTCGTATGATGTCTGGATTAGCAGCTTCTTCCCAGGCATCACAGATCCAGCCATCATTGGTGCCAGCGCCGATCCCGATGGCGACGGTCAGTCGAATTTGCTCGAGTTCGCCCTCGGTGGTTCACCTAGCAGTTCATCCAACAACGCCAAGATCTTCAGTATGATAGGCGATAGCAATGCGGATGGCCTCAAGGAGTTGCTTATGACGATCGCGGTGCGCAGCGGCACCCAGGCCTTCACCGGCAGCCCGTCGCCGAGCGCCAGCCATGACGGTGTCACTTATACCATTGAGGGCAGCACCACGCTGGGCTCCTTCACGGCCTCGGTCACGCCCGTCGCCACCGTGGTTCCGCCGGCTCCTAACGAAACGGCGCCAATCGGCTATGAATATCGCACCTTCAGTCTCGACGGTTCAAATGACTTGCCTACCACCGGCTTCCTGCGGGTCAAGGTGATGGAGGGCCCAATCTTAAGCCGCTGAAACATCGCCATTGGCGTTTGTACCTCCAAGGTCATGAACGCCTTGCATCCGCCGACGAGCCGCTTGATCACAGGTCTCCTCCTGACAGCCTTTCCGTTGTTAGGAGGAGAAATCTATCTGCCGACGGATCTCGGCGAGGCCCGAACGCCTGAAACCCGGACGTTGAGCGCGGAGGAAGAGGCGCAGGCGATGGCACGCGACTGGCTGTTTCAGGCGATGGGCGAAGGGTTGTTGCAACGCTCCGCCAAGGAAATTGGATGGACGCGGGAATTGGCGGCACGACTCGCCACCAAGACGCCGGCACCGGATTTCTCCGCCGAGTTGCGGGAATTGGATGCGCTGGAAAAGCGACTGCCAGAGGTGGCGGCCAAAGGGGCGGCCGGGCAGGCGGCGATGCCGGCATGGAGCTCCAATCCCGTCGGCAAACCGAGCCGCGGCTGGATTTGGTATCCGGAAGGGAAACCAAGCGAAAACGCGCCCGCCGACACCCGGTATTTCCGAAGCACGTTTGAGGTGCCTGCCGCGCCGCAGCGCGCAGAGTTACGCATTGCGGCCGACGATGGTTGCGAGGTTTTTCTCAACGGCACCCGGGTCGGTGTCCATGACACATGGCAACGCGCCGCTAAATTCCCCGTTGAAAAATTTTTGAAACAAGGCCCTAACGTGTTGGCTGTTCGGGCGGAAAACAAGCCGGCGGTCGGGGCGAATCCGGCAGGCCTGATCGTAAGCCTGGCCATCACACTCGCCGATAAGAAATCCATCCTGATAACTTCCGACACCTCATGGCGGACGTCAAAACAAGCTGCGCCCGATTGGCTGCTTCCTGGCATGGATGATTCCAATTGGGTTGCAGCGGTGCTCAGCGCGGCGTATGGAGATGCGCCCTGGGGGAAAATCCCCGGGTTGTTGGGCGATGACGGTCCCGGCGATACTCTTTATGCGATCGAGGATCCGGCGATCAAGGAGTTCTACTTTTCGGTGCGCCGTATCAAACGCGATATCCTTTTGAAAAACCCCGCCATCGACTTCAAGCAATTGCTATTCGTCGATATACCCATTCAACACGTTAGGGAAACCAACCACGAGGCCATCCACCGGATGAGCATGTGGGCTGCTCCCGGCGGCCGCTTGCTCGTGCTTGACGCTCTCCGGCCTGGTGGACAAGTGCGCCAACTCGCGCCTGACAAACCCGGCAGCTTTTGGCGGCCAGATCTTTCCTTCGATGGCAAACGGCTGCTATTCTGCTACAAACCCCATGATGAGAAATGCTTCCATTTGTATGAAATGAATGTCGATGGATCCGACCTCAAGCAACTCACGCATAGCGGCGAATACGATGATATCGACCCGATCTATCTTCCCGATGGACACATCATGTTCACCACAACCCGCTGCAACAGTTATGTGCGCTGCGGGCCGTTTATCAACTCCTACGTCCTCGCTCGCTGTGATCCGGATGGCAACAATATCTATATAATCAGCCTCAATAATGAACCCGACTTCGTCCCTTCACTCATGTCCGACGGACGCGTGATCTATTCCCGTTGGGAGTACACCGACAAGGCATTGTGGCGCGCCCAAAAACTATGGACCGTCAATCAGGACGGCAGCGGCGTGGCGGCGTTCTGGGGCAATCAAAGTATCTGGCCTGATCATACGTCCCAACCCCAGCAAATCCCAGGCAGCCGCAGGATCATGTTCTGCGGCGTCGGCCATCACGATTGGTGGAGCGGCTCCATCGGCATCATCGATCCCACCAAGGGATTTAATTTCCCCGACGGCCTGACGAAAGTGACCCGCGACCTGCAGTGGCCGGAAACTGGCAATGGCCCCGTCGATCCGGGGGAGGTGGAAAACTATCACCCATCCGGCAGCTTCAGCGGCTACAGCGCCCCCATGCCTCTATCTGAAGAAGATTTCCTGGTCTCGGCACGCGGGCTCGACGGCCGCTTCAGGCTCTATCTGATGGATGTTTTCGGCAACCGCGAATTGATCTACGAGGGAATCTATAACATCCTCAACGCGATCCCGATCAAGGTGCGCCAGCGTCCGCCGGTGCATCCGGACGGAGTGGTTTGGCCCGGCACCGGACCCAACCGCAAGCCTAACGAACCAGGCACTCTGTTCTCTTCCGACGTCTATGAAGGAGTGCCGGACTTGCCGCGTGGCTCGGTGAAGTTCCTGCGGGTCTTCCAGCCCGATTACAAAACCTACTCAACCTGGGAAAAAATCTATCGCCACTCCGGACCGCCGGTTTCAATTGTGCAGGAGGAAACCGTCAAGCGGATCCTCGGCGAGGTGCCCGTCGAGGCCGATGGCTCGGTTCATTTCGCAGTTCCTTCAGGCCAATCGATTTATTTCCAACTTCTCGACGATCATCACCGGTGCCTGCAAACGATGCGCAGCTTCACTGGTGTGATGCCCGGCGAAGCCCGCGGATGCGTCGGTTGTCACGAAAGCCAGAGTTCACCCTCGGCGGGCACACCCACCATGGCGATCGCCTTGAAGCGCGCGCCCAGCAATCTCGTCCCGCCGCCATGGGGCACCGAGAGCATCGGCTACGAGCGCTTCGTCCAGCCGGTGTTGGATCAATACTGCGGCAAGTGTCATCAAGGCGATGGCAAGGCCCGCCAAAAACTTGATCTAACGCTGCGGCCCGGCGACGGCCCGTTCAAGGAGCCTTATCTAACATTAGTCGGCGCGGCCGGTTGGGGCAGTCCCGCCAAACCCGGCCCGGGTTATGGTGCCGCCAGTGCCATTCCGGTCGAGACATTTCCTAACACCACGCTCAATCCGGTGGCGGTTCAGACCATCCGGCCGATGACCTATCTATCATACAAGAGCCAGTTGATTGATATCGCATCCAGCGGCAAGCATCATCATGTGAAGGTGGATGAGGTGAGCCGGTTGCGCCTCATCGCTTGGGTTGACGCGTGTTGTCCGTACAACGGTGAGGAGGAAATTCGCGCCATGGAGGATCCAAATTTCCCTGGCATCGAGAAATTGTCGATTCGGCCACGGGTGAAATCCGCCCCAGTCGTCGCAAGGCCATGATCACTGGGAATGACCCTTAAGTGGGGCAAGCACCTCCGCCCACAGCCCACAGTCAGGAAATCCGACTCGCTCGAACCGTTGTCGGAGACGAGGTCGAACATCTGGTTTCTGACTGCCCTTTCCGCGTTGTCTGGCTTGGGAAATGCCTGCCTACTTGGCTGTTAGAGTTTATAGAATGACTCCCATTCCTTGCGGGGCGGCGGGCCGGCCAGCAGGGCGTTGGCGACTGGGTGGTTGGTGATTTGCTTGGATGCGCGATCGAACTTGAGCTGGGCATTGACGTGCTGGGCAATCACGCCTAACACCATAACCTGGCTCAGGGGGCCAGCGACGGCGAAGGACGAGCGGCAGGTTTCCTCGCCCTTGCAAGCGAGCAGGAAGTTGGCGAAATGATTTGAGGGGCTCTTGGGCACGACGGGCAGTTTGGAGGCCATGTCGTTAGCCTTTTCCTTGGGGATGATTTCAAGGGAGGCTCCGTGGGTGCCGCCCTTGAATGTGAGTCCCTCGCCGTAGATCACCTTGCCCTGCGCCATCGTCTTGGCCTTGGTGTCGATTTTTCCCGTCGTGGGTGGCGGGATGTTCGGATCCACCACGGCATCGCCGAATTGATCAGGCAGCGGTGGCAGGTTTTTCACCCCGTCATACCAAGTGAGGTCCAGCGGAGGCATCCCGTCGCGTTTGGGAAACTTGAAGCAAAGGGTCGAGGCCTGAGGGAAGATGAAGTCGCTGGGGCCGTCGGCTTTGAGCGAGTTAATTTCCTCGGGCAGGCCGAGGTGGAGGAATTCGTGGGCGGTGTCGAAGATATGGGCACCCCAGTCGCCGAGGGCACCATTGCCAAAATCAAACCACGAGCGCCAATCGCCGTTGATATAACCTTTGTTATAGGCGTGGGGTTGGGCTGTGCCCAGCCATGTATCCCAGTCGAGGGAGGCGGGGACCGGTTGTTCGGGCAGGTAGCCGGCCACTTTCATGCCGTGCCATCTGCGACCGCTGTTCATGAATGCCGTGATCTTGGTGACGTTTTTGATGATACCCGCTTCGGTCCAAGCTTTGAACTGGAAAAAGTTAGCTTCGGAGTGCCCTTGGTTTCCCATTTGGGCAGCCACCTTGTACTTTTTCTCCGCCTGCATCATCAACTCCACTTCTTGGAATGTATGGGCCATCGGCTTTTCCACATAGACATGCTTGCCCATCGACATCGCCAGCATCGCAATCGGGAAATGCGCAAAGTCGGGCACCCCGATGCTCACCGCATCTATGTCCTTGCCCATCTTATCGAGCATCTTACGGAAATCCTGAAACTGCGGCACGTCAGGAAATTTTTTGAGAACATCGAGGGTATGCGGTGCCCCCATATCGACGTCGCAGAGTGCGACGATGGTGCACAGGCCGGTGGCATGGAGGGCCAAGACATCGTCCTTGCCACGGTTGCCAATGCCACAACAGGCGAGGCGCACTTTATCGCCGGTCTTGCGCGGCGACTGGGCAAACAGCGGCGAGGCGACGGCCAGTGAGCCTGCGCCTGCGCCGAGCATGCCTTTGAGGAAGGAGCGACGCGGGAAGGAGTGGTGCGACGACGGTTGGAGGGGATTGGAATGCATGATTTTTTGGTGTGGGAGAATGGGAGCAGGCGGAGATACGGGAATCAAGTCTGCCGACTATCAGTGGATGGCCACTGATTTCACAGGGGTGGCGGGGTGGCGGGAAGATTGGCAATGGGATGTGGATGCTGGCAGCGGGCCACAATGTCCCTCATGCGTTTGACGTCGGCATCGAGTTTGTTGATGATTTCCAGTGCGTCACAAGGTTCCAACGGCCCGGTCCCGAGCGTGACCAGCACAGAGAGGTTGGTGCCGAGGCAAGTGAGCGCTTGGCTGAGTTGCTGGATGATGCCAGCGCTCACATCACCGACCAAGACGAGTTCATTTCCTGGAGCCAGGATCCTGGCTTCCGCAGCGCCGACCTCGGTGAGATCGCGCACCGTGACAATGCGCACGGTGCGTCCCATCCACGGACCGGCATTTGCGCGGGTGGCCGTCGGGAAAATTGAGCCATCCTTGCGCAAGCCGAATACCCCGTGGCTATGGGGCAGCGAATCGTTAAACCCCTCTGCGACCGAATCCCGTGATTCCGGGGCCACAAAATCGATCACCGACCGACCGAGCATCTCCTCCACATCATAGCCGTGCATCCCGGCAAATCGTCGGTTGCAATCCAACACGATTCCGTTATCGACGATGGTGACCCCGTCGAAGGATGCATCGGCCAGCAGGTGGAAGCGCTCCTTGCCCTCGGAAAGTTCCCGGGTGCGTTCAGCCACCTGTTGCTCGAGCGCCGCATTCCATTCATCTTGCGCGAGTTGGTATTTGGTGATGTCGGTGAGCACACAGCGATAGGCGAATGTGTCTTGGTGAAAGTCACAAACGAATGAAACCCCCAGCTTCACCCAGATGGTGCTGCCGTCCTGTTTGACCATCCGAAGTTTGCTTGATTTTGGTTCACCAAGTGCCCTCACTTGCCTTTGAATCAAGTTGTAGCGGTCAAGATCCCCCTTGAAAATGAAGCTTGATAGCCTCTTACCGGTTAGCCTGCCGCGATCCAATCCCAGCAGGCTGGCAGATGTGAGGTTGGCTTCCAGAATCAGGCCAGTTTGGTCGAGGGTCAGATAGCCCACGGGAGCGAGGTCATAGAGGTCGAAGTAGCGCTGGCGGGAATTCTCCAGTTCGTTGAGGTTACGGCGCAGTTCCTCGTTTTGGAGTTCCAGTTCGACTTGTTGGATCCAGAGGCTCCTCTCAAGGGACTGCTGATCTGCATCAGAGACATTGGCGGGAGGACTGGCATCCAGCTTGTTTTGAACGACAGGTTTTCTGCTTGTCGTTTCATGGGTGGGCAAGCGGAATGAGTTGTCCGCCATTGCAGGCTGGGCACCCGTGATCCCGGTGGAGTGCTCAGCTCTTTGAGCATCGGCCGCAGCGGCGCAATACCGCTCGATGAGATTGATCAAGTCCAGCGGCAGTTGGCTGAGGTCGGCCAGGGTTTGTTGAATCACCTGGGTCTCTTGCGGCATAAGGCCGGACTCCGGCCTTATGCCGTCCGGGGAACCCTCCACCCGCAACTCCTTCACAAGAAGCACGGCTGGTTGCGGATGGTCGCTCACACGAAGGGGGCTGCGCCGAACAAACATGCAACCTCTACTGCAAAAATTGCAGGTGATTGTCAAAAAAATTATTTGACTTGTTCATCGGACGTCCAATCTGCTAGCATCACCTTGTGTCAGGTGGCGATAGGGAGTTGCGATTTTCTAACACCAGTGCCACCGCACGCCGGCCCAACCTTGACGCGCTTGAATGCGTCAAGGTGTAACCACCCACCAGAATGAAAGCGAAAAAAGTCCCCCAGACAGCGCAGGCAACCCGCAAATCGCCACTCGCAAAAAATCCGTCCACCACCACGTCGGAGTCGCTCCCCCCCGCGGCAGAACCTGTAGCGGAACGAGCGGCAGAACCCGTAGCGGAACGAGCGGCAGAACCCGTCGGTGAACCGGTGGCGGGTTTTCCCATTGTTGGGATAGGCGCATCGGCAGGCGGGTTGGCGGCATTTGAGGCATTTTTTTCCAGGATGCCTGCCATGAGTGATCCGGGGATGGCGTTTGTGCTGGTGCAGCATTTGGCACCGGATCACAAGAGTATTTTGAGTGAGTTGATTCGCAGATACACGCGGATGGAGGTATTTGAGGTTGAGGATGGCATAAGAGTTTTGCCCAACTGCGCCTACATCATCCCGCCCAACTGCGACATGGCCTTCATCAATGGCACCCTCCAATTGATGGAACCTTCCGCTCCACGAGGCCAACGCCTGCCCATCAATTTCTTCTTCCGCTCCCTCGCCCACGACCAGCATGAGCGCGCCATCTGCGTCGTGCTATCGGGCACCGGCAGCGACGGCACCCTCGGGCTGCGCGCCATCAAGAGCGAAGGTGGCATGGTCATGGTCCAGAGCCCCTCCACCACTGAGTATGATGGCATGCCGTGCAGTGCCATCGCCACCGGCTTGGTGGACTACGAGCTTCCGCCAGCCGAGATGCCCGCCCAAATCATCAGTTATGTGAATCATGCCTTCAGTCGGCCACTGCAACCCGGTGCCGTTCCGAGGGCGGCGAGTGCATTGAATAAAATCTTCATCTTGCTGCGCAACCAAATCGGGCACGACTTTTCCCTGTACAAGCCGAGCACGATTCACCGCCGCATTGAGCGGCGCATGGCCGTCCACCAAATCGAGACGATTGGTGCCTACGTCAGTTTCCTGCAGCAAACGCGGACGGAGGTGGATGCGCTGTTTCGGGACCTTCTGATTAACGTGACGAGTTTCTTCCGAGATCCGGAGGCGTTCAAGGTGCTTGAAGATCAGGTCATCCCCCGACTCCTGGCAGGCAAGCCCCCGGGTGGAGTCGTTCGCGTCTGGTCAGCGGGCGGCTCCACTGGCGAGGAGGCGTACTCGATCGCCATTCTCATCGCCGAGCAAATTGAGGCGCTCAAGCAGAGTTACACCGTGCAGATTTTTGCCACCGATATTGATAGCGAGGCGATCGCCTTGGCCCGGGCCGGGCGCTATCCGGCGACGATTGCCGCAGACATTTCGTCGGAGCGGCTGGCACGGTTTTTCACTTTGGAAAACAATGGAAACACCTACCGGATCCACAAGAGTATCCGCGACATGCTCATATTTTCCGAGCAAAACGTGATCAAGGACCCGCCGTTCTCCAAACTCGACCTGATCAGTTGCCGCAACTTGCTGATCTATTTGAGCGGCGAATTGCAGAAGAAAATTTTCCCCGTTTTCTACTACGCGCTCAATCCAGGTGCTTTCCTGTTTTTAGGCACCTCCGAGACGGTCGGCGAGACCATGGAAATGTTCGATCCGCTAGACCGCAAGGCCAAGATCTATCAACGAAAACCGGATTTCTCCGGCAGTTCCGGCATCGCTATGGCCCGCCTTTTGCCGTCAATGCCGGCGATGCAGGTTGCGTACCCGCGGGTCGGCGCCAAGGCCCTCACTGCGGATAGTCGATCGTTGCGGGACCTCACCGAGCAAGCGCTTCTCAAGCAAAGTGCTGTGGTTGGCATTCTCATCAATGGCTACGGCGACATTCTTTATATTCACGGGCGCAGCGGGATGTTTTTGGAACCTCCCCCGGGCGAAGCTGGCATCAGCAATGTTCTCAAAATGGCCCGGGACGGTTTGCGCCACGAGTTGGCCACTGCCTTGAAATCCGCCGCCAAGACCGGTGAGGTGGTGCAATGTATGGGTTTGAGCGTCAAGACCAACGGCGACTACAGCCCGGTGAACATGACCCTTTGCCCGGTGATTCCACTCGTCGCAGAGGGGACCGATTCACTCTGGTACTTGGTGATTCTCGAGAAAGGGGTCTCTCCGTCGATGTCGGGCGGAAGCTTGCTGCCAGTTGAGAGAGAAAAAACCGACGGTGAGAAGCATGAGAGTCTTGCGGCGCTCAAGAGGCAACTGCGAGCGAAGGATGCCTATCTGCAAACTGCCAACGAGGAGCTTGAGACATCCAATGAAGAGTTGAAAAGCTCTAACGAGGAAATGCAAAGCGTCAACGAGGAACTGCAGTCCACCAACGAGGAACTCGAAACCTCCAAGGAAGAATTGCAGTCCCTCAATGAGGAGTTGGCCACCGTCAACACCGAACTGCAAATTAAGGTGGCCGATCTGTCCCGTATCAACAACGATATGAATAACTTGGTGGCCGGCACCGGCATCGCCACCGTGTTTGTGGACTTCGACCTGCGTTTGCTGCGCTTCACTTCCGCCGCCACCCGCATCATCAACCTCATCCCCTCCGACGTCGGCCGTCCTGTTAGCCACATCGTTTCCAACTTGGTCGGCTATGACTCGCTCGCCGCCGATGCCAAGGCTGTGCTCGACACCCTCATCCCCAAGGAGATCGAGGTGCAAAACGTTGATGGCAGGTGGTTTATGCTGCGCATCCTGCCTTACCGCACCACCGACCATGTCATCGAAGGCGCGGTGATCACGTTTGTTGATGTCACCGAAATGGTTGCCACCCGTGAGGCACTGCGCAAAGCCAACGACGGGCTGCGTCTGGCGGTGGTCGTCAATGACGCCCATGATGCCATCACCGTGCAAGACCTTGACGGACGAATCCTTGCTTGGAACCGCGGCGCAACCCGGCTCTATGGATGGAGCGAGGCCGAGGCCATGCAAATGAACGTGCGAAACCGTATCCCGGCAGCCATCCAAGCCGATGCCCTGGCCAAGATCCATCAGTTGAGCCAGTCTCAGGTCTTGGAACCCTATCAAACGCAGCGACTCACCAAGGACGGAGCCACCCTCAAGGTATCGCTCATCACCACCGCGCTGGTGAATGAAATTGGCCAGATGTATGCCATTGCCACCACCGAACGCCAGATTCCATAGAGTCAAATTATGGCATCTCTGCAAGACAATACAAGTTGCGCAAGGTTCGCAGATAGATCCGGGATCCCAAAATCACGGGCGTGGCAAAGACACCGTCAGATAACATATTCGTGGCGAGCAGCTTGAACTCACGCCCAGTCTTGACCACATAGCCACTTCCCTCCCGGTCGAATACATAGATCCGATCTCCCACCAGAACTGGCGAGGAGTAGAACGGGGTCTTCAGCGGGTGCTCCCAAACCACCTTTCCATTGTCCGCCTCATAGCAACGCAGCAGGCCGGTATCACTCACGGCATAGAGCAAGCCATCGTGCAACAACGGGGAAGGCACATATCCGGCTTTGGCGTCGCTTTGCCAGCGAAGGTGGGATTGGGTGACATCGCCGCTGCCATCGGCACGAATGGCCAAAAGCGATCTTTCCGGATAGCCGCCACTCGAAAAAACCGTGTCTTTGCTGAACGCCGCAGTGCCCGCACAAAATTCGGCAGGGCCATCGCATGTCCACAGCAGCTTGCCGCTGGCAGGATCAAAACTATGGGTCTTCTTGCCACCAATGAGGATTGCCTGATCACGGCCAGCCACCTGGGCCACCAACGGAGACGCATAGCTTTCGGCACCTTTGGTTAGCGACGCGCGCCAGACCACAGCACCGGTCTTGCGATGCAGTGCGGTGAGCTTGTTGCCTAACGAGCCATCGGTTGGGACGATGACGAGCGACTTAAAAAGAGCGGGGGAGGACGAGTGACCCTGGATGGACTTGTACGGGCCGACGGTTGATCTCCAAACGATTTTGCCTTCGAGGCTAAACGCGACGATGCACAGGGAGTCCTCTGTCTGATAGGGAATGAACACGCGTTCGCCATCGCAAGCTGGTGTGGCCGATGCGTATGAATTATCTGGGTGAATCTTGGGCAAGGCACCGTGACACACTTCCGCCTCCCAGAGTTTGCTGCCGGAGTCGCGATCAAAACAGAGCAAAGAGATCCTCTGCGCCTGCTGCTCGCCGCTTGTCACAAAGATCCGTTTGCCAACAATGCATGGCGTCGAGTGTCCCTTGCCGGGCAACGCCACACGCCACAAGACGCTCCCGGATTCACTCCACTTGAGCGGCGGCAACTGGCCGCTGGTCGCGGCATGATTGTTCAAGGTCGGGCCGCGCCACCATTGCCAATCGCCAGCCTTCGCCACGAGCGGCGGAAGATTGTCCCAGCCATCGGCCGCTGTCATGTCCGGAGTCTCCTCCGCAGCCCGGGTTGTAGCAGCTAACAATACGGCGGATAGACCCAGGGCACCAGTCCGCCAAAACCCAGATAGTTTTGCTAGATTTGTCATATTCATAAGTGTATCTTTCAGTGAGTTGCTGTGGATAATGGAGGGTCGTCGATGACGACGCGGAAGCCGACGTCATAGACTTTTTGCCAGGGTGGGTAAGCCACTGAGGAATCGGGCAAGGCTCGTTGGGGACGGACATACCATGAGCCACCCCGGGCGAGGTGGCGCAGTCCATCGGGAGCGACGTCTGATGTCCATTCCCAGACGTTGCCAGTCATATCAAATAATCCCCAGGCATTGGCCGCATAACTCCCCACGGGAGCCGAAACCCAGTGCCCGTCGTTCACCTCAGTCACGGCCGGCCGCCACTCAGGCACCGAGCCGGAGCGATACCCCACCGGTCGGCGCAGGTTTACATCGGCTAGATTCGCCAGCCTCGAGAAGTCGGTGGTCACATCGCCATAGGCCATCTGGGTGGCGGCACCGGCGCGGCAGGCGTACTCCCATGCGTCGCCGGTGGGCAGGTGGACGGAACGGCCCGAGCGTTCCGCGAGCCATTTGCAGAATGCCTGCGCCTCATCCCACGAGACATGGCAGACTGGCTGGTTAGAACCACTCAGTGGTAGTCCGCGTTGGGCCACGCTGAATTGAAGGAAATCCCCGTGCTCAATGCGGCTGTCATGGCGGGCATCGAAGCACGCGTATTGGGCATTTGTTATTTCGCAGGCGCTCATCCAAAATGCCCGCGGAACCTGCACCACCCGATGTGGGGTGACGCCGCCGCCTGCCACGAAGCAGCCCTCTGGTATGCGCAGCAAGCTCAGATTGACGCCACCTCCCAGATCGATCTTCATGTTGATAGGGTCGGCGCTGTGTTGGCGGCGGCGGGCTTCTGCGGGATCGAACGGCCAGCCCTCACAGGGTGGCGGGGTGGCGGCAATTTGGCTAGAATCGATGCTGGGCGGCGCGGGTTTCCAGTCGGGTGCTGGATAGACGGCATCGGTATCATCATCAGTGCCGGAGTAGCGCAGTGTGAGTTCGCGGCGGCGTGCGCGCTGATTGCCCAAGCGCCTGGCGGCGGCGTTTGGATCGCCAGATTGAGTGACCATTTCCTCCCAAGTACCCCAGGCCGGGGTGTTTAGATCGATCCAGGTATTCAAGCGGTCCCATGACTCGTCATCCAAGCGGACGCCATGATGGCCTGACTCTAACTGTTGAACCAACTCGGTGGTTGATGCATGAAACTCATAGGGCAACAGCAGGTGAATGTCATTTTCTGCGGTTGGATTGCGCACATAGGCCTTGAGGGCGACGTAAGCTGGAGGAAACTTCACCTCTCTCTCACCGGCATAAACCAATGGCCCGCGCTTGAAGTCCGGAATGCTTTTCCCATCCGCCCGGGTCTCACCGTTGTGACAAGAGATGCAGTGGCGGTCGAGAACTGGTTGCACTTCGCGGTCGAAATGGAATCCGCGCAGTGGTCCGTAGAATGGCGTGATTTTGGCGGGATCCTTGCGCATTGCCAATCCATAGGTTTGGTTAACAGGAGCGCTGTTTTGCTTTTCGTGGCAACCGACGCAGGAAAGATTCTCGCTCGGCATTCCCACAAACCAGGAACGCATCAGTTGAAGCGCGCGCCCCTCCTTGTCGAGAGG
>JBAXCM010000027.1:0-19516 GCA_037141475.1 Verrucomicrobiota bacterium
ATCTCCACATTTTATCTCGCTCAGATTCCCCGAGATTAGCGCGACGCGCTACACCCCTCTCACGGGGGGCGCGGATTGAAACGTCCCAAACCCCGTCTGGGAGCCTACCTTCTTGAGTCGCCCCTCTCACGGGGGGCGCGGATTGAAACGATTTTAATATAGTTGCAATATACGGTGGCCCGAGTCGCCCCTCTCACGGGGGGCGCGGATTGAAACAAACCATTTCTCGCCGGCAGCCACATTTACCATTGTCGCCCCTCTCACGGGGGGCGCGGATTGAAACTTATCCACCGGAGGCCACCCAGGCAGCGCAAAGGTCGCCCCTTTCACGGGGGGCGCGGATTGAAACCATTGGTAGAGTGCAACATGCACCGGAGTACACCGTCGCCCCTCTCAGCCGGTTTGACGCGCCGGGGTGCCGCTTGGCCTCGTCATAGACCTCCAGGTCAATGAAGATCAGGTTTCGCAGAGCAGGATACGCAAAGTCTTGCAGCACCGGAAACTGTCTGAGCGCACCTTCATCATGGACAAAACGGATTCAAGCAGATCTCTGACCTATCTTCGAAGCGCTTCTCGGGACTGAAGGCGTCGGCCCTAGCGTGCAAATAAAGGCGGTGTTGGATCTGGCGCCACTCAAAACGCTTGGAACCGCCAATCAGACGCTGGCTAACTGACGATGGCACCACTCAATCACAGATGAGGCAGTCTGCCCTTCAAGGGAAGGGTTGAATGTAGCCGTCAGCATTTGTCCAACTTATGGAGCGGATTAAAACTTGGCGAATGCGGTCTGGATTCAGCGATGTCCGGCAGTCCCTGGAGAAAGATGGCACCGGAATGGTGTCCGCAGTATCCTTCGAAGATCAGCTCGCTCCAATAGCGCGGCTTCGGCCCGAATTTGAGAAACTGGCGGAGTCGGTGCTCCATCCCGACTTCGCCGCTGCGGATGCCGTTGCGTGCAAACAAGGCAAGCCACTCGGACTGCCCCGGAAACCGCAGCACGTAGGGGGTGCTCATGCCGACCCAATGCGGGAAATTCAATGGCGGCGGCACGGCACGGACCCACCACAATTCGCCTATATTGCCAACGTATCCGGAGTCGCCAAAAAACGAAATTTCGTTTTCGGTCACCAGTTCGCGCAGGCAGATGCAGCCGTTTTTCAGCCCGCAGTGCTCATAGATTCCCATTCTTGAGTCAGCCAACGTCTTTGCCAGAGCCAGGTAATCGGCCCCAAAACCAAACAGTCCGCCGATCTCGGCAAAGATCCCGGCCATGGTTTCGCCGTCTTCGCTGATCCGCAGGTCACACTGCGTCCACATAGCAAAGTGGGATCCGGTAACAGGGCTTGTGGGCGGAAAGCTTGGCATGTAGTCGTCGTCGAGTTTTTCAAGCCGCTTCCTGAAAGCCCGCAAGTCCGGCAACTGCAGGAGTAACTCGCCGAACAGCGATACCATCTGCTGCACGCTGACATAGAGCGCAAACGCAGGATCCCTGCCTCCTTCCACTAATTCCTCGGGCGTCGAGAGGCCAGCCTCATTCTTTTCCACCGCGCGCTTGATATACGCCAGCATCTCAAAGGGCAGGATTTTCTGTGCCTTGGCGGAAATCAGCTGCGCCCTGACCTTGGCGGTGAGCGAGACTTTGGACCTAGACTGGGGCTTGGAGGGCTTATTGCCGGATGTGTTTTTTGCCATGATTTGAATTCTTCCGCTTGTATTAAAGCTGATCGAGGCATTCTGCTAGACAAAAAAACCGCGTGGGAACGGATTTTCAGAGGCCGTGAAGTGGAATTTTCCGGGTCCGCATGTGTGATTCAGGGTGGCTAGGATTTGGGTTTTGGAATACTCTTCTTTGATCGTTGTTGGTTTGGTGGGCATGCAGGACGTCAGCGGGCCAGCACCAAAATGTCAAGTCTTGTCGGCAATCTTCCTGCGCGGTTTTGGTATGGACTACTTGCTTGATTCCCGAACCTCCACTTTCGTGCAGCGCAGCAGTTGAACCGGGTTGACCGAGCTAACAAAACTATTGTTGGATATCAGGCCGCCGTCAACATCGGTTAGCGCGATCACTCGTTTGTTTGGGTGATTGAACGAGTTAGCAACAATACTGATATCATGCAAACGGGGGGCCTCCTCGGGTCTGAAGGCGTGGGCATAAACGGTGATGGCCGCACCGCCGGGCTGCGGGTTGAGGTCCGTGAACACATTATTCTCTATGCGGATGGCACGCGGCACGCCGCCTTCAACATAGGGCATGACACTGTTGAGTTCAATTGCGCTGCCAAAGCGTGTGAAGCGGCAGTTGCGTACCGTGCCTGGTCCAGATTGGATGAGTAGTCGCTGGTAATTGTCGTGCCAATCACAGTCCTCGATGAGCCAACCGCCACACTCGTGATCGGGCCACTCTGCCAGTGCCTTGGCAAACGTCGCAGCGGGTTGGTCCAACGTCACCGTGTCGCCGTCAATTGCACTGACCCGTGCCCGCCCAAGCTCAGTCCCGGAATCGCATGCAAAGAAAACCACGGCATCGTTGATCCTGAGGTCATGCGGCAGTGCCCGGCGTGTTTCTTCGTTCTTGCCAAAAGTGACCCGCCGCTCACCGACAATGGCGGCCACTGGAGACCAGTAACCATGAAAGTTGGCAGCGTCGTCAGTGGTATGGCAAATAGTGACGCGCTTCAACGTCGTGCCGAACCGCGTCGCATTGAACATGAATCCCTCCCCACCCTGCCACTGGCTGGTGCCCGGACGCGGACCGAAGTAGCAATCTCTCCAGACGTGCCCGCCCTCTCCGTCATGTTCCGCGCCCCAGGCCTTCGAAGCATACACGCGAACGCCGTCCATCGTCAGCTTGCTAGAGCGGACGAGTTCCAGCGCAGAGGTGACGGTATAGACGCAGGAGAGGCCATCACCAACGCCTAGCAATCCGCTGGTCCGGATTAATTCCATCAACATCCGATCCTCCATCGTGACCCAGCAACGGCCATCCGAGGAAACTGCCGAGATCGATTGATACTTGAGATGGACGCCTCCGGCCTGGAGTGCGTAGAGCGGCGCACAAAAGGTACCGTTAGCCTTGAATGGGATGACGCGCTGCTCAAGTTTATCATTGAACTTTTCGGGCACACTGATGCCGGGGGCAAGCTGCAATTGTATTCGATTGGATTCAAAATCCAATTGAGTGATTCGGCCTTCGACATGGCCGCGGGAGGCACGGTCGATCACCACACCCTTGAAAATGATATTACGGCAGTCTTTGAAACCCACGCAAAAATGGCAGGTTGGTGCCTGGTCATCGGGCAAATCGAACCAAAACGTCGCGCCGCTGGCGTCTATCGTAAACGAATGGGTGTCATCGCGCTGAAGATGAGTGAATTCGAGTGGAAAAACCACGCCATCGGCATCCCAGTGTTCCATACCAAAGCGATAGTCCCCGGGCGCGATGCGTACGCCAGTCGCTCCACCGTGAAAAGCATCCAGCACCATCGGCATAACTCGTGTGCCAGCCTCCCGCTGCGACTGCTTCTGGACATCGGTAAACTGGGGCCCAGGCGGAGCGTCAAAACGAAAGGATAGTCTCTGCCCGTCGAGAACAGCGGACTCTGCCGCTAAAGCTACGCAGCCGTCCAGAAAAATGAGTGAGAGCAAGATGCGCTTCATGATTGGCAATGATTCGTGAATCTCAAAAGGCAGATCAAAAGGACAACCTTCCCGCGTCGCAGTTTCGCACCGACGATTGGAGCCTCCTCCCCGGCTTCCGGATAGCTTCACATAGGAATTGCCAGATCATTTGGGTGTTCCAGCGGCAAGCCGTTGAGGTTTGGCGAGGCCCATCTCCAGCAGTTGCAGGGCCGCGTCGGTCGCCAACTCGCCGGTGATATCTGGCCAAGGCTCCAGCCGCTTTCGTTGCGCCACAGATCCCATTCAAGTCCGTTAGGGTATTTCAAGGCGAGCGTTTCCAAGGGTATTGGAGCTGCTACGGTGTGTGGATCATCTTGTTGATCGTGGTCTGAATTTGCTTGGCGGAGGCTTCCACGGCCTCGATGTTGCCGGTTTTTGGGGCAACTGTGCGCTCACGGGTGTAGCCGATGTGGTTGAGCCAACCGTTCGAGCGGGTGCTGCGATGCTTGCACACAAGACTGAAGAGCGGGTCGGCATGCGCAGCTGCTAGAAGATCCTCCGCTTTTCCCTGTGGCATCTGAATGCCGAGGCCTTGCAGGATGGATTGTGCCATCACAACGTGGCCCAGTTCACTGGGATGGACGTTGTCATTTGTGAACCGGAAATCGGGGGACGCCTTCCGCCGTTCGGCGCGTGCGGCCGCCATCGCGGCATGCAGATCGGCAACTGCGATGACACCCTTGGGCGAATGAGCCACTTCCCACTCGGAAAACTTGGCTAGCACCTCGTCATATGCCCCCCCCTCAAACACCGGCGGTGTGACCAGGATCACCCGGGCACCAGCGGCCATGCAGCCATCAGCCAGCTTGGTGATGCCGCCCTGAAAGGCTGCCATGTTGGCCTCACTGTAGGGCTGATAGATGCCGTCATTCATGCCGTAGCAGGCGACGACCACCTGCGGCTTGATCGCATCGAGGGCTCGCTGGAGCCGTTCATGAACACAGGGGCGGGGAAAAGCCCCGCCGGCATGGCCCGCTTCGGATAGACCCGATGCGGTTTCACTGGAGAGACCGACGTTGATGATGTCGAAGGATTTCTCCGGATATTTTTTCGCTAGAAAATATTCGAGATAGCTCACATAGGTGCCATCCTGAGTGATGCTATCGCCAAGGATCATCACCCGTTTACCGGCTAGGAGATCAGCCGTTCCAACGGTCGTTTTTGAGGGCGTGGTTGGAAGCTGGGGAGCAGGCGGCACCTCTGGCGTTTGAGTTTGGCCGATGTCTGAGAGGCCAATGCTAACCATGATTGCGAGGGAGCTGAGATGAATTCTCATAGTGGGGATGATAGAGATGTTGTTATCGTAACTGGAAGGGTAACGATCATGCCCGATTTTATCGGGCTGCTTCACTTTTGTCAAGGTTGTTCATGGCGCTACTTTCCTTCGATGATCATGTCGAGACGATTGCTAAGGTTAGTTATGTCATTCTGGAAGGAAATAACGACCCGTGAAAAATGGCCTTCAATGGCCGGGCGTCGGGTTGTCAGTGCCGAATTTTCTTGCCTCGTCGAAGGTCATCATTTTGCGGGTGGTGGTAGCGGACTCAATTTCGTTGACCATGGCATCCCACTGATTTTTGAACTTGCCAGCATTGACGGCCTTGATCTTTGGCAGGGCATACTGGGCGTTGGCACCGTATTTCGGCAACACATCCATGAGCATCCTGATCTTGAAACCAGCCTTGCCGCCCTCGGCCTCAAGGGTGTCAAAGGCAAATTCGATGCCACCTTCGATGTTGAGCTTCGCCAACAGCGAAATGGACTCGGTCTTGGGTCCCAGATTGTGATATGAATGATAAGTCAGGTCCTTGTCGTCGATGACATATTGAATCTTGTCGGCCACAAAATGGAAATCCTCAATAGGGATGTTAGATATCAATTTTGCCCCTGAGGTACGGCCGCTGGCACGTTTATGATCTAGCAGTTTCAGGACCACAGCATAGAACAATGGCTTGTCCTTCACCAGTCCGGCGGCGTATGGGTCCTTGCACAGGACGTTGAGACTGCTGCCCACCTGCTCGTCGAATTTGCCGAGCGGGTCGCCTGGCTTCTCGGTCATCACGAGTTTGAGCAAATCATCAAAATATGGATAGGCCGCCTCGCCAAGCCCACACAGGCTCTCAGCCGCAGCCGCCCGAACCGCCAAATCTTCTTTGGGATCACGCAGCAAAGCGGCGAGTTCATCGCGGGCCACAGTGAGCTGTTCCATCGGGCAGCCAACTCCGAAGTACCCAATGGCGCTCTGCCGCTGCAGGGCCGTGCCACCATCCCTGAGCATCTTGCGGATCAAACCCATGAGCTGATGCTGCCGGGAACGAAGCGTGCCAATGGCCTCGCCCCGCACTTTCGGCATCGGGTGTTCAAACATGGCTAACAATTCTTCATCGCTCTTCGCCTTGATATCCATCGTTGCCAAGCTGATCGTGTCGCCCACGTCCCGCCCCTTCAGCCAAATCGACGAGTCGGCATGCTTCCCGGTGATGCATAGCTTGTGGCGCCCGATGCAGTAATTCAGCAGGTGGGCGCCCGCGTCGCTGAGGCCGCGATAGGAAAAGACGCCTGCCTTACCTTCGCAGTCGTCATAGGTGAAGTTCCCGTCCCAGGTGCGGTTGAGTGTGTGCAGCCAGCGGGTTTCCTTGAAAAACGCTGCAGATGTCTCCGGGCCGGCGAGGTCGGTGCCAAGACCGGTCCAGAGTTGGTTGAAGTAGTGGCCGGTATGGCCGGTTTCCATGGTGTTAGATGCTGCAGCAGCCATTCTGGAGAAGAAGGCGGCACCGTGGGTGTTGCCTCGAACAGCGAAAGCCACAGCGACCAGGCCACTCATCCCGTTGTTATTGAATGATCTGGGGTTCGGGTTGTGCACGCCATAAGGCAGCGTGCCCTTATCGATGAAGGCCTCATAGAACGCATTCGTCTGTTCGATGCCTGCCTGAACTTCGGGGTGTTTGATCCCGCACTTGTCAGCAAGCAGCAGCGAGAGAAACAGCGGCAAGCTCGACTGGTTCATCACGGCATATCCGGGCAGGCGGCCGTGCAATTGACCCCGGTTAAGATCGAGAGAAGCAATGCCGTGACCCCAGAGCCCGGCGGCGTCCCTGCCGCTGGCGATGGCCACCGAATACGCCTTGATTGCAGGAAGCACGTATTCATCTTGAGTCATTAGATAGTATTCGCATAGGAGCAGATTGGTGTAACCCCAACTCCATGCCACCATGTTGTACTTATCGATCGACAATACCAAGTCCGGCTTCGCCCACGCCGCAGCGTGAAGTTCGTTCCTAACCACATCGATATACTTTGCTTCGCCAGTCGCCAGCAACCCGAGCAGGCCGATCGGCAGGCCGGCACCGCTGAAATTCCGCGATTTGACCAGAGCATTGGCGGCCATGGTGACAATTGCATCGGTCTTTGGGCAATGGTAGGGGGCGGTGTTGCTGTAGGTTCCGAGCACCTTGAGCTGCAAGTCAACCTGCCTGCCGCCTTTCAGAGAAAGGGTGAGATGCCCCTTAGCCTGTTCTGTCTCGGCTTGGTCAATGGCTGCTGCAAGTAGCGGACGGGTGTTCTGATTGAACGGGTTGCCACCTGCGGCGACGATCACATCGCCCACCTTGATTTCGCCATCGGCCGGCGACCCTTCCAAAACCTTGGTGATCTTGATATCAGTCGGCGAGGTTACTCCGAACAGCCCGGTCGGCCCGAGGTGGTGTTCCTTGTACTCGAAATGCTGCGCTTGGATCGTCCCGCCAAACAGCAGAGCTCCCAGTAGGTATAGCCATACTCTTCCTGTCCTTTGATCATCCATGATATGCGTCGCGTGGTAGTTCTCGAAATTGAGCCGATGCTACGCTGGAGCCGCTGAGATCCTTGCAACAAAGTGCATTTCCCGCTCGACGATCAGGCCGCCAGTGGACAAAATGGCACCGCAACCGATGATGAGAACCACAAACCTGAGAATCTCTTGCAAACCATGATCACCCGGATGACATCAACATTGTGGGATTTTGGTCGCCTGACGATCAGGCGATTCTCAAATCATTTGAGACGATCCGGCAAATCATGAAGGACCAACCGCGTGACGACATGCCTTGATACCCGTTCAACGCCTACCCCATCAAGTTCTATCATGCACAACCCCTGCTTTACGCCCCTTTTTCGGCTTGCCAGCGTCGTTCTCGCCATCTCGATGTGTCCGATCCTTTCGGCTGCCACTCTTACGGACTCGGTGGTCAGAGACTGGAACGACCAATACGCCCGGACTGAAAAACAGATCGCCGATGACCCCAAACGACAGCCCGCAGCGGATGAAATGTTGGATCCCAATTCCCTCATTCTTGAGAGTGATCGAGATCCGGTGGATGTGGCGCTCCGCCGTGCAAAATCTTTGATCGAGTTCCTCAAGCCCGGATCGGCCAGAGCGGACGTTGAGCGGTGGGAAAGCGGACTTGCTAGAATCGCCGTGCAACATGCGGCCGGTGGTGTGACCGCAGAGATCCAAACCAGCCTGTATCGCGAAGCCCGGGCGATTGGCCGAGATGCGGCACTAACAAATCCCTTGCTGGATTTCGATACCATTCTCTTTGCTGAACGAAAATGCGTCGGCGATGATAACTTCAGCGGAGGACACATGACAACCGCGTCGTTCGGTCACACGCAACTCTATGACAGCGGCTTATACCTTGCTCACGGCATCAAGTCGGGAGAACCGACCATCATCCATGTGTTAGAATCCGCGATTCTCGAGAACGGGCCGTGGCAAGGGCAGCAACTGGTTGGCGGAGCAATCATTTCGCCTGAACTCTCGTTCGACGGCACGCAAATCCTTTTCGCATATGCCAAGCCGGTCTATGCCAATCGACCCCGGGTCTGGGAATACACCGAAGAGAATAGCTTTCACATATTCAAGATCCATAGCGACGGCTCACAGTTGATGCAATTAACCACAGGCAACCACAACGATTTTGACCCCTGCTGGTTGCCGGGTGGCCGCATTGCCTTCATCTCCACACGCACCGATACCCGTGGCAAGGGGCCGATCTACTCAAGATGCTTCCCGGATCGCGGCCCGGCTCAATTTTTCCTGCACTCGATGAACGCAGACGGCTCTGACATCATTCCGTTGAGCTTCCATGAAACAGACGAATGGCAACCCAGCGTTAGCAACGACGGCATGCTGGTTTACACCCGCTGGGACTATGTGGATCGCAACTCCAACGCCGCCCAGCACCTATGGACTTGTTATCCTGACGGCCGCGACCCTCGCTCGCCGCACGGCAACTATGTCCATCCGTTTTCCACCATGCAAGGCAAGGATTTCGGGCCGGGCGTCTTCACCAGACGGCCCTGCACGGAATGGCATATTCGAGCAGTCCCCCGCTCTGCCGGTTATGCGGGCTCCACCAAATACGTCGCCACCGCCGGCCCGCATCATGGTGAGCCATTCGGGGCCTTGGTACTTATTGATGTGGGGATCGAGGACGACGGGCTCGCCTCACAAGTCAAACGCATCACTGCAAACCGCTATCCAGAGTCCGAGGTCAGCGCTAAAACATCCTGGGAGTATGCCACCCCGTGGCCATTGAGCACGGATTTCTATCTGGCCAATCACCTGGACGGAATTTACTTGTTAGACAAATTCGGCAATTGTGACCTACTCATCAAGGGTGTGAACAAAAACCTGCGACCGACCGATCCGATTCCGCTGCGACCTCGCGTGGCTCCGCCGGTCATCCCTGTGCAGACATGGCAGGGTGAGCGGGCGTCGGCCGAGGTGCCCAAAGCCACCATGGCGGTGAT
Source organism: Verrucomicrobiota bacterium (assembly GCA_037141475.1). Lineage (GTDB taxonomy): Bacteria > Verrucomicrobiota > Verrucomicrobiia > Verrucomicrobiales > Akkermansiaceae > Luteolibacter. The sequence goes on from JBAXCM010000027.1 coordinate 9,472, forward strand.
GAATGTCTATGATGGCGACCTGCCGTGGCCGGAGGGCGCAAAATTCAAGGAATTGCGCATCATCCAGTATTTTCCGAAATCCACCCAACCGCTCGCCGAACCGACCATCGGCTATGCCGAACAGAGCTTGGCACGGATGGTGCTAGGCGTCGTTCCTATCGAAGCAGACGGCAGCGCGTTCTTCGAGGCACCCGTCGGCAAAGCCATCAGCTTTCAAGTGCTCGATGACAGGGGCCTCGCCGTGCAGTCGATGCGCTCCGTGACCTATGTGCATCCCGGCGAACAGATGACCTGCTTCGGCTGCCACGAATCGAAGTGGAAGGCCACTGGCACCGCCTCCCCTCTCGCCGTCCACCGCGCTCCGTCGCGCATTGTGCCCGATGTCGGCGGCTTGGAACCGGTGAATTTTCATCGCCTTGTTAGGCCAGTGGTTGAGGCGAAATGTGCCGGATGTCACCAAGAGAAAGGCAAGGGTCCGGACATGTCATATAAGAGCCTGGAGCCGTATGCGTTCTATCTGGTAGGAGGCAAGCCGACTTCGGGCCCATGGCTGACGATTCCGCGCCACGGCGGCTCGCGCAGTGTGCCTGGCAAACATGGTGCCTATGGTGCGCCCCTGTTGAAGTACCTTGATGACACACATTACGGGGTTAATCTAACCAAAGAAGAATTCCGCCGCATCACGATGTGGCTTGACTGCAATTCGAACGAACTGGGCGCCTATCATGACGAGGCTGCGCAGCGGCGGGGAGAACTCGTGTGGCCTGAATTTGATATAGAACCTAACAATATTCTTGGCGTGGCGGCACCGTCCCCAAGTCCCCGCATTTTCAATGCCCGCCCGGGCGGCAGGTGACGGATCGGTGGAGACCGTTAGAACTTCTGCGATTTTCCTAGATTCGAGCTCATGAGCGAACTGGAGATGGTGAGGGTATGGAGCCGAAAATCAAGGATCTCCGAGGTGTACGACCAGATCGTCGAACAACCCGTCGCCGCCGTTCCTGCCGCTGCGCTCCAGTCCGATGTGATTGAGGACCCCGATTTCATTGGCTGCGAGAACCGCTGACTTGCGAAAGACGGTGCCGCCGTTAGAGATTGCCGATTGGATTTCCACGTCACCCCCTGGGCGCCGTCGCACCTCCAGATGCATTCGGAGGAGTTTTCCAGCAGGCGGGTCGAAGCCCATCGCGGTGTTGGAAATGATCGGTTTGTGATCGTCCACCCGTTCGATGCGAAAACCACCCGACTGGAAGCCTGGATGAAACAGGACGCGGACGGAGCCAACTGAAATGCCGACGTGATAGGCCCCCTCCCCACCCGGATCACCGCCAAGTCTGGCCTCGATCTGAAATGAGTCGGGAAAGGTTTTCTGGCCGGTCACGCGCTCTGCATCGAGCAACAGGCACTGGTCGCCATCGGCCGCGTGATTTCCGGCCATACGCAGAATTCCTTCTGAAACGCGGCCAGTCATTCCTTTTCCAGCTTTGAAGCGGAAGCGCCGATATCCCTCGGCAAGTGAAGCAGCATCGTGATCGAAGGTCTCCAGAAGAAGGCACCCTGCAGGCTTATCCGTCTTCCGGCCCAAGCGCTCGTTCAGAAGGCTGGTCACAGCCTCGCGCAGCAAGTCTTCCTTCATACAACGGCCGTCAGCGCTCATTGCCCGCGCGATCTGGCCGGGCCGCACGCGCACTTCCGCATCATTGAAACGAGGCTGGCGGCGGATCCAAGGAAGGACGTCCATGCCCATTTTGAGAATCTCCTGCTGCGCCTGTTCGCGAGTGCGAAAATCCTCTGCCCCGAGACGAGCCACCGCAATCTCCAGGCCTTCCTCGGACGGCGTGAGACGTTTCTCCATTTCCTGCAGCGCGGGAGTTTCCGATGACACATTTTCCCGGGACAACAATTCGAGCCGCCAATCAACGGCGACATTTTCCTCCGCCATCCCGCTGGCCGAAATCACAACCATCAGAACACTCGTGCGAATCGATGGATATTTCCGGAAAATCATATATTTAGGGATTTATTTCCCGGGTGGCGGCGAATCAGACCGATTGATAGAATTTTCCCAAAGGGGTGAGGATGCCGGATTTATCGAAGATGGCGGAGGTTCCGAGAGCGGCGCTGTCTGCCTCGGCGGGAAACCAAGCATAGCGCTCGACGAAGGAGCACCTTTCCAGTTGCGGCAGGACTTGCTTCATGAACTTGAGGACCTGTTCCGGCTTGTGGCGGTTCTGAGCAACGTTCTTCGCCTCCCAATCGCCGCAGGCAAACTCGGTGATCCAGAGTGGCCGGTCATATAACTTGTGGACATTGTGCAACTGCTGCATGAACGCGTTTGCATCGGTCCCGCCATACGAGTGAATGCAAATGAAGTCCACCCGTAACTTCTGCTTTTTGACCGCTACCATGAACGCCTTCATCCACTCGCCATCCGGGTGCACACAGCCCGGCGAACCCAGCCGCAAGCCGGTTTTCATGAGTTCCGGCCAAGCCGCCAATGCCTTCTCCACGGTGAGATTCGATTGGTCGCGATGGTCGGGTTCGTTGAAGCCCAGAAGCTCGGGAATGCCAGCATCCTTGGCGGCGGCACCGGTCTTGGCAATGCCCGCTTGATCGCCTGAATAGCCCCAAATCATCGGAATGAAATCCACGTCTGCCGGAACGTTTGAAGGCTTGTTAGGTCCCCATGAGTAGAACCATTGGGCGTTAATCTGCTTGATCACCTGAAGCCATTTGCCGTCCTCCCCGGCACCGATCCCGACGCCCTTTTTTCGCTTGCCGTGGGACGCGGCGTAGGCCGGAGAGGCCATAGCAATGGGGGCGGCGGCGGCAAGAGTCAGAAAGCGGCGGCGATTGATCACGCACAGAGTGAGAGCCAGCACCGTCCGGATGTCAAGCTCCGGCGGCCAAAGTGCTTGGCAGCAGTCACAGCATTGCGTTTCACACGCGTCCGGCTGAGAAAACAATTCCCGGCGGGACGGGATAGCCGGATATTTGTGTCTTCCCGGCAGTCTTCCGAAACAACCCTCGCCTCATCGTGTAAGGTTGACGGGCAAGTGCCGGGGCGTTACCCTTCGCCCGTAATTCCCGAGAGGACTGCGGCAGCGACACCCAATGCGCAGCGACCACCCTTGCCACCCATTGCAATTTTCCCACGTCCAAGCCATCTGCACCAACCCCACCCCAAAGCAACGCAATGACCAAGCCATCCGAGAACCCGCATGAAAATGTTTCCAGACGCCGCTTTGTCGGCGGTAGCTTGGCCGCTACTGCAGCGGGCAGCCTGATCGCTGCGATCCGCAGCCAGGCGGCCGTGGATGCACCGGCGCCCCCCCCACCCGCACCTGTCATCGCCCGCAGAATCAAGATCGGTCTGATCGGTTGCGGCGGCCGCGGGTCGTGGCTGGGAGGTCTCTTCAAACAACACGGAGGCTATGATATCCATGCCACCGCAGATTATTTCCAGGATTCCGCCGACCAGGCAGGAGATGCACTGGGCGTCGATAAATCGCGACGCTTCTCCGGCCTCTCCGCCTATCAAAAATTGATTGCCAGCGGCGTCGAGGCGGTCATCGTGGTGAACATTCCAAGGTTTCATGCCGACCATGCCCACGCCGCAATCGAGGCCGGTTGCCATGTCTATGCGGCCAAGCCAGTGGCTATCGACGTGCCGCGGGCTCTCAAAGTGCAGGCGGCCGGCAAGCTGGCTACCGCTAAAAAGCTCGTCCACCTCGTGGACTATCAGATGCCCACTGATCCGGTCAATATCGAGGTCGTCAAACGCATCCACGATGGCGCACTTGGACGCCTGATGCATATCGATAGCCACGGGTTCAGCGGTGTCTGGCCGGATCCGGCAGAGCGCAACATCGGCAACCTGCTGCGGCGCACCCATTGGATTACGACTATTCCGTTGTCCGGTGATTTCATTGTCGAGTACAGTGTTCACTCGATTGACGCAGTGCTGTGGGCCGTGGGCAAACGCCCAGTGCGTGCCTCTGGACAAGCGCGGCGCTGCCGGGCCAATGCCCAAGGCGACGGCCGAGACCTCTATCTGGTGACCTATGAATTTGAGGACGGCTTGGTGTGGACGCACCGCTGCCAAGCCTTGAACAACAACGCGGACAGCATCATCCGCTGCGAGTTGTTTGGCGACGTCGCCAACGCGCAGATCGATTACTATGGCAAGTCGTTCCTGCGCGGCGGTCCAAAACAATACGGCGGCCAAGTTGAAAACCTCTACGCCGAGGGTGCCAAACGCAACGTCGCGACATTCTATCAGAATATCATCAATGGCAACTGTGAGAACCCAACAGTCCAACAGGCGGTGGACGACGCTCTGACCGGCATTTTAGGCCGCGAGGCCGCAGCACGCAACAAGCCGTTGACGATGGTGGAACTTATCGCAGAGAACAAAGAACTCGAATTAGACATGAAAGGGCTCGAACCATGACCACCCGTCGCCAATTCCTAGAGCGCGCTGCGCAGGGCACCGCAATGCTGGCGTTCGGCTCGTCGCTGGCACCTTTGTTCGCTGAGCCGGACCAACGCCGCTTCAAAATCGGCGCATGCCAATGGTCGCTGCGCAAAGCCGGCCCGGACTGCTTCGACGTCGCAAAGGAGATCGGCCTCGACGGCGTGCAGGTCAACATGGGCACTGAGGCTGATAATATGTCTCTCCGCCAGGCACCCGTGCAGCATGCCTTTCGCGATGCCGCAAAGCGATGCGGCCTCGAGATTGCCTCCCTGGCACTGGCGGAACTCAACAATGTGCCGCTGAAAAACGATCCCCGCGCCGCCGAGTGGCTGACCGACTCGATCAGCGTGGCGCAGGCGCTCAACCTCCGCCTGGTGATGATCGCCGCATTTGCCAAGGGTGACCTGCTCGATGACAAGCCCGGAATCGACCACACCGTGGAGCTGCTCAAACAAATTGCGCCCAAAGCGGAAAAAGCCAACATCATCCTCGGACTCGAGAATTATCTCAGCGCTGCGGATAACCTCGATATCATCCGGCGCGTCGGCTCACCTGCCGTCCAGGTGTATTACGACGTCGGCAACTCCACCGATAAGGGGCGCGATATCTATCAGGAAATCCGCCAGTTGAAGGGCATGCTGTGCGAATTTCATGCGAAGGACGCCGACTCTCTGCTAGGCGAGGGACGCATTGATTTCCACAAGGTACGCCAAGCCATGGATGCGATCGACTATCGGGGCTGGATCCAGCTCGAAGCGGCAGCGCCCCACGCCTTGGTGTCGGACTATCAGACACAATGCAAGTTCCTCAAGGGCATCTTCAAATGACCGGTGCACGTATCTGCGGGATTGTAGCGGCCCGCCGATGACCGCCGATGACCGCCGATGTGCATGAATTGATTATTTCCAGCGGTAATGGCCGGTGATCGGGTAACTGAGAAGAGAATCTTCCTCAAGGGCGCCGCCACCAATATTGTGAATCACCATGGGGTGGCCGTCGGCAGTCTTGTGATCACTCACGATCATCACATGCGGCAGACTCGAGGCCACATTGCAGGTAACGATGTCTCCTGGGTGGAAGGCTGTGACATCGCCGGGCTTGGGCAGCGGCAATTGGCAACCCCTGCGTTTGAGATAGGCACGAAGGTTGGGAACTCGGCGGTGATCGATGCTGGAGTCGGTACGGGTCATGCCCCAAAGTTTTGGATAGTCGGAGAAATGGCTGCGCATATCCTCGTGGACCAATTTCTGAAGATCCTCGGCTAATGCATCACGCAAGGCCCGGATGAGCACGTCGGAACACACGCCACGATCCAGAGGAACGTCGCCGTTAGGATAAGCCAAACTCACATAGGTGGGATCATAAGTGACGGTGACGCCGACCTGTTTGTGGGCTGCGGCGATGATTTTATCGCCGGGTTCGGCATGAAGGGACAGCAGTGAGGCGAGCAGAATGGCGAGCAGTTTCATGAGCATGTGGGTGTTTTTCGACAGGGTTGAAGTGGGCACCTTTTTCCAAACGCTCAAAGCCGGGGTCTCATGGATCGGCTCGAGTGATTTCCACGATTTGACAGGCGTTTCCGGCGATGGTGAAACGGACGTTGCAGCCGCACAAATTGGCACCAAAAATACGGGCGGCATCAGCCGTCTGGGTGGCGGGGCGAGGATCGAGCGCAAGGGCCTCGCACAGCACGGCTTGGGAGCGTGGCGGCAGTAGGTCAAACGCCTCGCGGGCGTCCTTGTGGATCATCACGGGCAGGAGCGGTTGGGTTTCGCTGGCAAAGCCGGCCGTGGCATCCGATGGGCCTTCCGCGTAAGGCAGGTAGGGTTTGATGTCGAAGACAGGCGTGCCATCGATCAAGTCCAAACCGCCCAAGCGCAAGGCCGGTGCTGTGGGTCCGTCGCGATCAATCCCCTCCAAGCGCACCAGAGAAAGGCCGAGGCCGTTAGGCCGGAACGGCGAACGGGTGGCAAACACACCGAGGCGTTGGTTGCCGCCTAGTCGAGGCGGACGCACGGTAGGATGCCACCCATGGCCGAGGGTTTGGTGGAAGCCGAAGATGAGCCAGATGTGGGAAAATCCGTCGATGCCGCGCAGGGCCTCCTCGCTGCGATAGGGGTTGCTCAAAACCAGTGTGCCCCAAGCGCTCGGGCAGAGGCCCGGCTGGCGCGGCACGGCGAATTTGTCGCCGAAGCATGAGTGAATCACACCGATGGGTTCGATCGTCATGTTACGGGTAACGCATACGGGCCGCCGGAGATTGTCCGGCGGCCCGCTGGGATCAGGATTAAATCAGGGGTGTCCCGTGGCTAATTTCAGCGGGTCTTGAAATAAGTGCTGCCGCGCAACACCGCACCTTCGCGCCTGCTATGGATAGTTAGGGAATCCAGTTCGGCCATGGCGTCAACCAGTTTAGTGCGCATTTCCTTGCTTGCCGTGAATTGTGCGAGTTGCGGGGTATCCTCGCCAAACATAGCCGGGGCATTTTCATCCGCCAGTTTCATGGTTTCGGCGACGCACTCCTGCATGGCTTTGAAATTCATTTTGAGGTACATGCCGCTGCGACCGGCACCGCCTTTCTCGGCCTCGGCGAGGAGTTCGAGAGCGCGGTTCTTGGAGGTGGAGGCGGCAAACCACTTGTCGCCAACCGTCACAGACGGAACAAAATCATCACTGAGGAAGGGCAGCGACATGAACCAAGTCGTGTAACCGGCTTTTTCCGAACTCATCGGCTTTTGCATCGGGATTTCCTGGCCGGCAACCTCGCTGATCTTGGTCAGCAACTTGGTGCAGGCCTCGTTCATCTTCGTCCATGATGAGGCGAGCTTGGCGCGGTCGGTCACTGGCGTAATCACCGTGGCACGCGGGAAGCGGCCTTTATCGACCAGCAATTTTGGCACTCCCGGGATAGCTGGAACGGTGCCTTTGAGGTCAACGATGAGAGCGTGCTCCTGGCCGAGTCCATCGGCCATATCGCCTTTGATGGCATCCCAGAGGGCAACGGCATCACCCCGGAATTTTTCGTTGAACAGGGTGGCTCCTTCCTTGAATTGCTTCATCGGCCCCTCTTCGACCGGCATTTCCGAGACTTTCATTGCCACCGCGTAGGCAGTCTCCACCAGCGCCTCACCATAGGCGCGGGCTTTCGCGTCATAAGCGGCATCGGACGTCCAGTTGACAAACATTGCCACATCAGCAGCATCGCCCAGATGACTCAATTTGGCCGGGGTCTTCCAATTGACGGCACCGGTATCGGGGCCGCCAAAGGATTCCACTTTGAGCCCTTGATCGAAAAATGCCACCATGCCCAGCGCTTCCATGCCACCGAGTTTGCGCAGCGCGGTTTCGCGCTCAGCCACCACTTGCAGCAATGCCTGCAAATCGCGGGTATCGCCCGCGCCGTCCTCACCGGCCAGACCGTCACGCAGGCCGTCGGCGTAGGTGGACAGGCCGCTTTGCATGTGGGTGATCGCTTTGGCGATGCTATCGTTGCCGACGATAAGTGCGGCGAGTTCTTTGGATGCATAGGCATCGGAGAATGCCAAGGCGTTACCGCTGGTGAGAGCCTTGGCGGGTTCGGCGACGAGGTTACAATCCGTTTCGGCGGAGCCCATGAAAATGACGACGTATTCGCCGAGGGTGGCAGAGGCGAGCACGAGGTTTTTCTTGGCGATCACGGCGATGAGTTTGTCGCCGGTTTCGGCACCAATGGCTTCGTCCATGGAATCACGGTCTTTGACCATTTGCTCGGATAGCTTGGAACCGAGGAGTTTGAAACCGCTGAATTTGGCACCGGCCTTTTCAAAATCCACGGTTTCCACCATTTCACCTGCTTGGCCCATGTTGCCCAAGGTCTCTGTGACCGAGGCCGCAACAGCCGCCTGCCTATCCTTGGTGGTGCGGAACGCCACGTAAATGGGAGGCATGTTAGAGCGCTCCAACAATCCCAAGCCGCCCTCGGCATCATGGATCATATCTTTTGCGAGTTCTTCACCGAAGCGGTTGCCCATGGCGCTGGACATGCCTGAGAGATCGCCGGCCTTGACGGCTGCGACATACGCCTTGGCCAGCGTGCGCATTTGAAAATAGTTCAGACGGTTGCCGAGAGTGACCAGATTACCGAACTGTTCGCCAGCCGATTTACCAACCGCGAATGTCACCTCAAGGCCGAGCATATCGCCCGCAGTCATGGAACTGGGGGCCTCCCCGTCCTCTCCAGCCGCTCCAGGCGGGACAATATTCATTGCCGGTTCATCGGCAGCATCTCCGGCAGCATCTCCGGCAGCATCTGTGGCGGCGGCACCAGCGGCGGCACCGAGCAGAGCTCCGGTGGCGGGCTTGCCTTTTTCCTGTTCGCCTTCCGGGATCGCGAAATCCTCATCCATGGGCTTGGCGTCGATGCCCATTCCATCCGCAGGCATCATCTGCGGCTGCATGCCCCTGCCCATCAATCCTCCAACTCCCTCCTCGACGATCTTCCAAAGCTTCAAATTTTTGGCCCGCTCACCGATTTTGCTGCCGTTGTAAATGGAAATCACCGATTCGGTGTCCTGTGGCAAATATCGCACGAAACCAAGCTTCACGGCTCGCTCCTCGGCACTCAGCGCTTTGCCTTCCACGGCCACCGGAGTGGCTGGAACCGCCGGTTTTGCTGAATCGGCTGGTGCCGCCGGATCGGCCGACGTTGCCGGGCTGGCTGGAACCGCCGGTGTGGTTTCCGTTGAGTTCGCCCCAGCAGGCGCGGTGGTAGCCCCCGCCTTGGTCGATTCCTCGTTTTTCTTGCAGGCTCCGAACGTGAATATCACTGCCGGAATGAACACCCAATACAATCGCGTTTTCATAGAGGCTCGAAAGTTAGCTACGACCCCACCTGCAAGCAAGCACAATCACATTGGCAACTTCACACACCTGGCTGCTGGCGGTATTTCTTAAGCTGGTTTGAATTTCCGGGGTTGCGCATCGGGTGGCTTCGGGGCATGCTGAGGCTTCGACGCAACCCCATGGCCGCCAGACCCCCCACGCCCGCTCGCAGCGATTTATTCCCGTTCGACCTCGTCCGCCCGCAACTCGAGCGCGTCGAAGTGGCCATTCGCGAACAAATCCTCGCCTTTGATCCCGCTGTAGAGCCGTACGTCGATTACGTCTGCAACACCTCGGGCAAACGCATCCGGCCCGCCTTGGCCATTCTCGTCGGCGGGGCCACAGGCGGCGTCACTGACCACCACCTGAAGATTGGTGTCATCCTCGAACTCATCCACATGGCAACCCTTGTGCATGACGACATCATGGATGGGGCGACCACCCGCCGGATGGTGCCAACAGCCAATGCCAAATGGGGCAACGCGCTCTCAGTTTTGCTAGGGGATGCGTTATTTTCGCATGCGCTGACGCTGGCGACTGATTTCAACAGCATTGATATTTGCCGCAAAGTCGGCAATTCCGCCCGCGAAGTCTGCCAAGGAGAAATCATCCAGACCCAACGCCGCTTCGATCTGTCCCTGTCCAAGGAGGATTATTTCCGCATCATCGAAATGAAAACCGGCGTCCTCTTCGCCGCCGCCACCGGCC
>JBAXCM010000028.1:0-19394 GCA_037141475.1 Verrucomicrobiota bacterium
GAGTCATATCGGCAGGGGAGGCAGGCGGGGGTGGCGATACCGCGCTTGGAGCACCTGCTGGGCCGCATCCGGGCGCGGCTGGCGGAAAGAAGTTAGTGCTGGCAGACTTTGGACGGATCGATGGCCAAGGCGCTGTCGTTTCCGACAAACTTGCCCCGGGCCGCCAGAAACTCGACCAAGCCTTCGGCAGTCAGGTCTTCGGCCGAACATGTGTGAAACCGCGTGTCTGCCCCGAATTTGGTTTCGATGGCTGTTATCAACTCCGCCCGGGAAAACCCGTGGCCCGCTTGTTGAATCATCTCGATAACGTCGTGTCCGTGAATGCTTTCCATGGGCCGAGTTTAAGCTACCTCCAGAGGAAATCAAGATTAATCACTCCACATTTGGACTTGCGGCGCTGTGAGCGGGTTGGGCAGGTGAGGCGGCACGAAACCGGATCACGATCTCAGGGGGCGGATCGGTGGCCGTGCCGGGGTTGGGCAGCAGCACGAAATCATCCGCCAGCAGCGGCTTCCAGCTCGCCCCTTCCAGCAATACTGGCGCGGCCAGGCGGCGCGGCAAAAAGACAATGAGGGGGCGGCCACCGCGGGTCGATCCATTGCCGTCAACCGTCGCAAACGTCTCGCGACCGGCTTTCGGGATGATTGTCCAGGTAAACTCGCCTGCTGGATTCTCAGTTAGAGTCTCAGTCCAGCGCAGCGGCCCGGGAGCCATCCGCGCTTCCCACTTCGGGTCGCCGTAAAACGCGGTCACGTCGCGGTCATGCAGCAGTCCGGCGGCGGCGCCGTTGCCGGTGGTTGTGCCGGGTTCGACGTTCTTAGTCAGCAGCGACTTGTCCAATTGGCCAAGTTGCCAAACGAGCGCGTGGTCGTTGGCCAGCCATGCCTCGGCCAGCGTGAAGCGGCCGGGCTGTTCCAGGAAATAATCCAGCACGCCCCAACCAGCGTATCCGAACCACGTATTGACGGTGTAGCCGATCGATTGACGGACGCCGGCCGAACCGATCCAGGCAAGCATCATGCAATCGTCGCTGGCAGGAATGTTGCCAGCACGACAATTGCCCACTGCCAGAAAAATTTTGGGATTTGGCGAGTGGACTGGGTGGGAGGAGCCGTCGAGCGCCATGCCGGTTAGGGTGCCATGTTTGGCGGCGAATGTGCCGTCGCGGAAGCCGTAGCCGGGTTGCCAATCGTGTTCGCTGGCGTGGCCGGAGGTGATGAAGCAATCGGGTTTGCCCTCATTGAGGTAACGCACGATAGCAGGCACGGAGTCGGCCTCACCGGCGACCAAGCTGGCCTTGGCGCCAGCAGGCTTGACCCAGACTTCGCCGGCTTTGAATTCGGAAAACCAGCGGCCACTGGTGACGCATTCGCTGGCGAAGGATGTGCCGCCGCCGACCTCGCGGACCACCAAGGGCTTTTCCTCGGCCACCATCTGAGCGGCTATCTTGGCGTCGCCGCCGGTCACGATGCCCCAACGGCAATCGGTGTAAGGGTCGCCATCCAGAGCGCGGGACAAGCGATGCATCGCTGCCACCGGCCCAGGCCCGAGTTCTTGAGGGCGGGCCACCCAAGCGAGCCAGCGAGGGGCGTGTTCGCCGGCGAGCCGTTCGCGCAATTCCAGCGGCGACTGCTTGCACTCCACCACCTCGCCGCCATGTTTTTTGGCCAGACCATCGGCCACCGCCCGCCACGGCCCATCGGCTGACGTCGCCTCGGACACGATCACCACGTATTCGGCCGTCCACGCGGGAACCGGCCATGCGAGCCAAACCATCCAAACCCATCTGCGAATCCATGTGTGAGTCATGCCTTCATCGTAGCGACGCCCGCTCCGCTGGCAAGCACCACCTCATCGGTTAGCTCATTCTCAGATGATTCTGGCAGTTGAATTTTCCTGTTACCCGCTGAACCCTGATGAGGTAGGTTACAGCTTGTTCAACTTGGTGACGCGGCCGGTTTGGTTCCAGTCTTGAACATAGAGATTTCCCGCTTTGTCGAAGCTAAGTCCGTGTGGAGCGGTGAAGATTCCCAGCCGTTGGTCTTGAGGCGGAACCCCGAAATTCGCCCATTGTGCCTGATTCGGGTTGTCACCGAGGAACGAAATCGGCGTGCCGGTCTTATCGATAATCGCGACCCGGGATTCAAGTTCGGCAACAGCCAGAACGTCGCCAAAGATACTCACGGAACAAGGACGGCGCAAATTACTGGCATGAACTCCTATCCATTTCCCTTCAAGATCGAAGTGCACGAGACGGCGCTTTTCCCGATCTGCCACGAGCAAACGGGGTTCCCCAAATCGCGTATCAATGGCCAATCCGTGCGGAGTGTTGAATTGCTTCTCATCCTCGCCCTTGCTGCCAAACGATTTAATGATCTTCCCCTTCGCATCAAATTTGTGAATGATGTTTGAGCCATAGCCCATCGAAACGAAAATCGAACCGTCCGGGGCGACTGCCACTCCGGTAACCCCCCCCCAACCACCGGGCACTTCGCCAGTGGTCGCATTCGGAATCTCGAGGAGCAATTTGCCGTCCGTATCGATTTTGCAAACGCGCAACGGCGGCGTATTGCCATTGAGCTGGGCCCCGTAAATCGCTGCCTTGCCATTTTCCTGACGGATAGCCAAGGCATGGAATCCACGACATTCCGGGGCGATCGTGCGGACGAATTTGCCATCGGGCTGATAGACAATCACCGAAAGCGCGGAGTCGGTAGATACATAAATCAGTCCGGTCGAGTCATCCACGACCACCCCGCCGTGGGTTGGGCCGATGATTTTGCCATCAGGCAACTCGCCCCAATGAGGGACCGCTTCGTAGGACCATGCCCCATTTCCAGTCCGCACAGCCGTCTGCGGATCATCGCCCGGCTTAGTGCCGGGGTCGGGGTGAGCAAATACAAGTGGGGCTATGAGAAATGAGATTAAGTGGCGCATGACGAAGAAAAATTGACTCGTTTCCGCAGGTGTATCAAGGACCAATTTACTAGCCAGAAGGTTCGCCGCTGGCGTGGATGGTGCCGAGCACTGAGTTGATGATGCAAAAGCGAATGCAAGCGCAGGACGTGTCTCGCCGCATGGGCTCGTCACTAGCACGTGGGACGAGAATGTGAGCCCGGTGCCAAGCTCAGCGCATTTTCCTAGCATGGCACGGCCACCGTCACGTGGCTGACGATCGGTGCGTTGACACCGCATGGATCATGGATTAGAGAACTCAGGCAGGTGGCGTCTATTGAGGACGGGTACCCCCATTTTGATAACTATGAAAACCATTGCCGTACTCCTGATGTTTTTGCTAGCCCCGGTGGTTTCGGCGATGCCGCGTGATGCCTTGCCACTGGATGCCGCGAAGTGGCCTGGAAACTACCGATTGCACGTCGAGTTTTCCGCGTCCACCGGTGCCACCTTGCGCTGGCCTGACGGCCCGACGATGGAATTGGCGGAGGGCAGTTCGTACGATATTGCAGTGGAGAAGCCGGCTCGGGGAGCGGCGGTGCTGCGGGTGTGGTCCGGCGGCAAGTTATTGCGCGGCCCCGAGGAAATCAAAGGACTCAAGCCCCTCAGCCGGCCGTTATTGGAGGCGGCGGCTGGAGCCACGCTGACAAGTGCCTGGGTGCAAGAGTTGGAGCGAAGTGATCACGGTGAATTGGTGGCTGGGTGGAATCCTCAAGCGCTCGCCGAGGGTGGCAAAATCTACACATCGCTGTGCGTCGCATGCCACGGCACCAAGGACAAGCCGGGCACGCTGCCCACTGCCCTGCGCTTTGCTGAGGGGCAGTTCAAGAATGGCTCGGACCCCTACTCGATGTATCGCACGCTGACCAAGGGCTTTGGTCAGATGATGGCCCAGCCGCAGTATACCACGGCGCAAAAGTATGCGGTCATCCACTACATTCGTGAGACGTTTTTGCGCCCTCACAACCCCCGCCAATTGTTTCAGATCACCCCAGAATACCTTGCCTCACTGCCCAAGGCGCTGGCACGCGGAGAGGCCGAAAAGGAGGATCGGGACCGGCCTCAGTACCTGCGCATGGACCTCGGCCCCGCCCTGTTTTGGACCTATCAGGTGGCCCCGGGCAACATCGCCCAAAAAGGCATTGCCATCCGCCTCGACGACGGACCCGGCGGTGTTAGTAAAGGCCGGGCCTGGATGGTGTATGACCACGACACGATGCGCCTGGCCGCCGCCACCACTGGCAGCTTCATCGATTGGCATAACATCGCCTTCGACGGCGGCCACGGCTCCCATGTGAGTCTCACCGGCGAAAAACACGTCGTCAACCCGGTCGGGCCCGGCTGGGCGTCCCCAGATGGCAGTTGGGATGACGCCCGTCTGATAGGGCGCGACCACCTGCCATACGGTCCGTTGCCCCGCGAATGGGCACGCTATGACGGATTGTATCTGCGGGGCGACAAGGCGGTGATGGCCTCGACCATCTGCGGAACGCGTGTGCTCGAATCACCCGGCTGGTTGGAAAACGATGTAACACAAGTGTTCACCCGAACATTCAATATTGCAGCCGCCACCAAACCGCTTCAGTTGCGGGTGGCCCCGGATTCATTGAGTGTTTGCCTAACAGGCGATGGCACCCTGCGCAAGGATGGTGGCTTCTGGCTGGCAGAGCTGCCCGGCTCCGCCCGGACGCGTATTTTCATTTCCCGCTGTGAGCCTGCGGCGCTCGAAGCCATGGCCAAGGCCGATAGCGCTGCGTTGGCCCTTGAGCCGCTGACTGCTGGCGGTCCGGCCCGCTGGCCGCAGGAACTAACCACTACGTCCGAGGCTGGCAATCCCGCAGCCTCATTCATTGCCGACACCTTCCCGCTACCACTGGACAATCCGTGGCAAAGTTGGTTGCGTCCCGGCGGTTTTGATTTTACCCCGGATGGCAGGGCCGCCGTTGTCGCCATGTGGAATGGCGATGTTTGGCGGGTCGAGGGAGTGATGGATCCCGCTCCGGCCACCCTGCGTTGGCGGCGCATCGCTGGCGGATTGTTTCAACCGTTAGGCGTGAAGTTCCGAGGCAACGATGTGTTCATCACTTGCCGGGACCAGCTCGCCTGCTTGCATGACCTGAACGGCGACGGGGAAATCGACTTTATTGAGTGCTTCAATAACGACCATCAGGTGACCGAGCATTTTCATGAGTTTGCGATGGGCTTGCAGACAGATGCGGCAGGCAACTTTTACTATGCCAAGTGCGCCCGCCACGCGCTGCCGGCGTTGGTGCCTCATCACGGGACGTTGCTTCGGGTGAGTGCAGACGGCAAGCGAACTGACATTCTGGCCACGGGTTTTCGCGCCGCCAACGGGGTTTGCCTCAATGACGACGGCACGTATTTCGTCACCGATCAGGAAGGGTACTGGACACCGAAAAATCGCATAAATCGGGTGAAAACTGGCGGCTTTTATGGCAACATTACCGGCTATACCGATGTGACCGATGAATCCGACTCGGCCATGGAACAACCGATGGTGTGGATCACTAACAACAAAGACCGCAGCCCGGCGGAATTGCTGTGGGTGCCCAAAAATGCTTGGGGTGCGCTCGGTGGCTCGCTGCTCAACCTCAGCTATGGCACCGGCCGCGCTTTCATCGTGCCGCATGAGTTGGCCGCCGGCGCTTGGCAGGGAGCCGTGTGCGAATTGCCAATGCCCGCATTCGCCACCGGCATCATGCGAGGCCGGTTCGCCCCAGATGGCGCGCTCTATACCTGCGGCATGTTTGCTTGGGCCGGCAATGCCACCTCACCCGGTGGTTTCTATCGGATTCGCCGGGGCACCCAAGCGGCCCATGTCCCGCTCGCCATGCACCCGGTGCAAGGTGCCATGCGGGTGACTTTCAGTGATGCGCTGGACCCGGCCAGCGTCACACCCGCTGCCTGTGCCTTCAAAATCTGGTCCCTAAAACGCACTGCGGACTACGGTTCGCCGCACGTCGGTGAGCATCCGCTGGCAATCACCGGGGCGAGCCTCAGCCAGGATGGCTGCACTCTCACGGTGGACATTCCGACGCTGGTCACCACCCAATGTTACGAACTCAATGTGAAGCTTAAGGCACCCGACGGGTCACCCGTCGAGCGCTCGATTCACGGCACCATTCATCAGATATCCGCACCTTGACGGAGGATGGGATCAGGCATTGGCCAAGGTGCCGAATCGATTGGCGATGGCCAGCGCGGGGTCTAGCGGAACATCTTGGCGTTGGACGTCAGCTGGCACGTTGATGACGGGCACGGCACGCAGGCTTCGCCCGGCAAATTGCGGCAGATATCGGCGCTCCGCCTCAAACATTTCCGCCACCATCGAGCGGATCTCCGTCAAAGTCAGCACGGCAGACGTCAGCGGATCGAGCGCTACGGCTTGCATCACCAATTCAGGATCACCGCTAAAGCTCGCTTCAACGGTAAGTCCTTGCACCAGCACGTTGGTTAGATTGAGTGCGGCACACTGCGGCGGCAAATCGCCCACTACCGTCGGGTGCAAGCCGAGGCGGTCCACATAGATTGGCACTTCCACGCAGCAACCTTGAGGGAGATTGGTGATATATCCATCATTGCGGACGTTGCCGTTGAGGCGGAAAATCTCACCCGTTTCCCTGGCTTCAATGATATGCGAACAGTATTCAGCACTGCGCTCCGCAAGCGCCGTGGACTCAATCGACAGCGGATCTGTGCTGGCAAATTTCTCCGCGAGCATCGCACAGTACTTGTAATAAGCTCCGGTCTCGCCGCCGAACGACGGCTCGTCGCAGTAAAGTTCGAGGGCCTTGCGATTCTTCCTGAAGTATGGCAAATACTCGGATAGGTGACCGGTGCTCTCGGTCATGAAGTAGCCGAAGTGGCGCAGCACCTCACCGCGTACCTTTTCATTCACATAGAACCCGGGCTTTTCAAAGTTGGCCTTGAGGATTGGATAGAGGTCGCGGCCGCCATGCTCGAGCCGCAAAAACCAGCCCATGTGATTGATGCCGGCGGCCAGGAAATCAATCTCATCCTTGGCTACGCCGGTGTAGCTGGCGATCAAATCCATGGTCGTTTGCACGCCGTGGCAGAGTCCGACAAATTGGAGTCCCGGCACCCGGCCCAGTGCCCAGCAGCACATGGCCATCGGGTTGGCATAGTTGAACAGGATGGCGTTAGGGCATAGTTCCTGCATATCCCGGGCGATTTCCAACAATGCCGGAATATGCCGGAGCGCACGAAACACCCCACCTGGCCCGAGCGTGTCGCCGATGCATTGATCGACCCCGTACTTCAACGGAATCTCATAATCCTGCCGGAATTCCTCGACGCCGCCGGCCTGCAACATCACCACCACATAATCGGCTCCGCGCAGCGCCTCGCGACGGTCAGTGGTGGACATAACCGTCGCATCGACGCCGTTATCACGGATCATGCGGCTGACAAATGCATGCATTTTATCCAGCCGAGTGCGGGTCAGTGCCATCAATCGGTACTCGCTGCCGGCCAACGCCGGAGTGGCGAGAAAATCCGACATAAGTGTTTTGCAGAATACCAGACTGCCCGCTCCTATCATTGCAATTTTGGCCATAACTGTATCTTTCTTTATTTTGGATTATTCGCTTTTCAGAATCATGTCATTGAATCAGACGCTCATTGGATCCCCGGCGTGAAGTTGCATGGCGATCACGCCCATTTTGGCAGTAACGCTCGATGCGTCGGTCACATCAACCGTCAATAGACCGTTCAAGAAGGGTTCGAGATCCTTGCCATTGACCATGGAATTCTCGGCGAAGTCCGCCAGTGTCGCGCTGAAGATCAGGGCGGTGAGCGATGCGAGTCGATTCATGGGATGGGGTTGGATTGGGCGATGCCAAGCGCGGCCGGGGCACGGAATATGGCTTAGCAGGAATCTGGCTCAGCGCAAGCCTGCATCCAATTACTTGGCTTTGAGGGATGACAGATATTCGACCAAATTGACCAATTCGGTCTGACTCAGGACTTGGCTGAGGCCATTGGGCATGAGCGAGGTGGTGAGCTTTTCGCGCTTGGTGACGTCGGTCTTGCGGAATTTTTGGGTCGTGCCACCAGGCAGCGCCAGAATCAACTCGTCGGCAGTTTCGCTGCGAACGATGCCAAAGCCGGTGCCGCCGTCCTTGAGGGCGAGTTGAGTGGTCTCGAAGCCCATGCTGAGGCTGGCATTGGGGTTGATGATGGAGTCGAGGAGTTGTTCCTTGGTGAGCTTGGCGCCTATCGCGTCTAGCGGAGGGGCGACGTCGACCCCCAGTTTACCGATGCGATGGCAGGTGATGCACGAACTTTCCGGGCGCTCGAAAACAGCACGACCTTGCGCCACATCGCCTGATAGCTTAGCAAGTTCGGGAATGGCGGGGAGCGCCTTTCCACCGAGCGCCGCCGGGGCCGGAAAGAGCGCGTCGATGTCGCTGGTGAGAGTGGGATATTGCACAAGGCGCAGTGCACTGGCGGCGGCGGGTGCCAACTCAGCGGGCAAATGCCCGTCTTTGGCCAACTTCACCAGTGCGGTGGCACCCGCTTGGCTGCGGGAGAAAGCACGCACCGCTTGCTGGCGTAGCTCAAGCGCGGCTTGCGTGTTAGATAGAAGCATCCCGAGGCGTGCCAGGCCGCGGGCGGTACCACTGCTGCCGAGCACAGCGACGACGCCGGCGGCTTGGCTGCCGGTGAGTGCGGCATCGATGATCTTGTCAGCCTCGGCGTCTTGATAGAGTAACTGGATGGCATCGTTGGCGGCGGGGTCATTGGCGATGGCCACGGCGGTATCGAGCAGTGCGGCAGCTTGGCCGGCTGCGCCGAAATCGCGGGCGAGCTGGACAAACTGTGAGGTGCCGCGAGTTTTTGACAGGGCCGCTTGAATGACGCTGGCGAGTTCCGGGCTGGAGTTGCCTTTCAAGCGCAGGAGCGCCTCGCGGACAATCTCGGCGCTGGGGCCCTTGCCTGACAATTCGATGAGAGCAGAGAGTTTTTCCGGTGAGGCTGGCAGGAAGTCGAAGGCCCGCAAAAACCGCGCCTTCTCACTGCTGGCGACCGCCGAATCCTCGAGGATCTTTGCCAGATAGGCGGCAGTTTTGCCAGAGCGGAGCCGCCACAAAATGTCGCGCCCAGCGGGAGTGTTCCAGTGCTCGCCGACGGCGGCGAGCCAAGCATCGAAACACGCGTCCTCATGGCCCATGGAACCGATGCCAAGAGCCTCGAGATACCAGCGGTCCTTGCCATCGTGCTGCTGGGCGAGGGTGCTCCAAGAATGCGCCACATCCTTTTGCCCATGAAGAGAAATGGCGATCTGGCGGCGGACCGCCGCACTCGGGTCGTGAAGCAATTTTTCCATGGGCTCCTTGAGGGCGGCAGCATCGATCAAACCGCTGCGTGAGAGCGTGGATGTTAGGCGAAGAGCCCAAGTGCGCACGTCGGCATCGGCGTCATGAAATCCGGCGGTGAGCGCGCTGACCTGATGGCCGGGAATTTGTGCCAGCACGCCCAGCGCACGAGCTCTCATCCGCGGCAGAGGGTTTTGCCAGAGTTTGCTGAGTTCAGCGACGGCTGCCTCGCCTTGGGCGTGGAGAGCCTGCCAAGCCATCCCGCAAACCACCCGGTTAGGGGATTGAAGTGCGGCAACGGCACCGGCGGGGTTGCTCACATCCACCTTGGGTGCGCTGAGTTTTACCCCCGGCGGAGCCACCCGGTAGATGCGGCCGCGGATGTGGCCTTTTACGTTGTCGCCCATGCCATGACCGCCGACGCCCGGATCATACCAGTCAGCGACAAAAAGCGAGCCATCGCAGCCGATGGCCGCGTCGCTGGCTCGGTACCAGGTGTCTGTACCGGTTAGGATATCAACCATGGTTGCCTGATAACCGGCACCATCTTTGGTCACCGGATAGGCGCGAACCGTGCGCGGACCGGCATCGCAGTGGATGATTTGGTTCGTGAAGGATTCACCGAGCAATGAGCCTTCATTGACGACGATGCCGGTGGGGGCTCCGGCACCGGTGTGGAGCAGATTGGGGACCACGCCAGGATCGTTCAAATGCCAGTGACGCCGCGGAATTTCCGGCTCCATATTGCTGCGCCCACTCTGCCAGCCCGCACCGGTCAATTCGTCGGTGTAGCCAAAATTGCCGTATTCCATCACATAGTTGATGCGCACGGCCTGGTTGCCATCGTCGTCATTATCGCTCTGCCAGAGGGTGCCGAATGAGTCCACAGCCACTTTGTAATTATTGCGGAAGTTATGTCCTAGCACTTCGACGTGGCTGGCCTTGCCGGTGTTCAGGTCGATGTCGCAGCGAAACACCATACCTTGTCGATAGGGTTTGCCCTGGTTGGTGACCTCATGACCATCTATGTCCTTGACGATAGAACCATCCGGCCACATCAACTCAGTGATGGAATTGCCCGCGTTGAAATAAAATTTTCCATCAGGCCCGAGCATGAAGGCATGGATTTGATGATCGTAATTCCACACCCCGCCGATTTTAAAAATGACCACGGCCTCGTCGGCCACATCGTTGCCGTTTTTGTCGGTTAGCAGCCAGACATTGGGGGCGGCGCTGACGATGACCTTGGTGCCCTTGGCCTGCGGCAGCACGCACAAGCCAAGCGGATTGGTTAGATCCTTGCTTTGAAAGAATGTTTTCTCACGGTCAGCGATCCCGTCGCCACGAGTGGATTCGAGGATGACGACGCGGTCGCCCTCATCGCGCAGGTTCATATATCCGCGGTAGTTCACACATTCGGTGGCCCACACCCGGCCGCGGTGGTCGATATCGATGTTAGTTGGGTTTTGGATCATCGGTTCGGCCGCAAACAGCGAGGCCTCGAGGCCGGGTGGTGTATGGAACGTGGCCATGTTCTTGACCGCGTCTTCCACGCCATAACCAACGCCCGGTGGGGAAGGCGGTGGCGGCGCGGCGGCAGGGGCTGCGGCACCAGGATTTTCCGTCCACACTTGGAAGGTGACGGTGGCGCCGTTCTGGTTGGTGCCGCCTTCGTCAATGCCGCCTTGGGCCTCGAAGGCCACGACATCAGCCGGGAGATCATAAACGAGCATCGATGGGGCATGCGCCGCCAGTCCGAAGGGCACGTTGCGGCCTTTCACACGCATTGGCACCTGCCCGTCACAACGCGTGTTGACGCCGAGTTGGCCCCAGCCGACTTGCGCGGTTTTGGGTTTTATCTCGGTGAGTTTGAGTTTGCTGCCATCGGTCTTGACCAGCACGGGTTCCATCCACTCCGCCCAGTCAGCCACGAATCCGTCGCCACCATCGGTCACTACCAGATAGAGTTGTTTGGCACCTTTCAGATTCGCTTTTATATCGACAATTTCGGTGTGAACCAGTTTCGATTGATAGACGGGTTTCAGGTTGGGATTGGCGGGTGCGGCAGATTTTTTGGCCGATGCCTGCCCCTTCTCATCGAGATTGGCCAACAGATCCTCGGCGCTGATTTTGGACTCGATGCCGTTGGCCGGCACGGTCCCTTTGGCACTCCAGAGGATGGCATTGAGCACCAGTTTGCGTTGCTCGTCATTGGCCCATCCCTGATGGTAATGCCCGCCCGTGAAACCAAAGCCGCGGCCGCCGTCGGCTCGCTCGGTGGCCCAGGCGGTGGGTTGAGGCAGTTGGTTTTTTAGGGCGAGGCGCACTGCGGGGTTGCCACCGCGGTCGCTGTCTGAGTTGGCCACGGTTTGGGCCGGTGGCAAGGCGCTGAGAATCGGGGTCACGCCCTGCATTCCATCTTGGAAGCGCATGTGAAAATACCATTCGTCGTGAGTGCCAAATGGTTTGACGCCTTGGCAAACCGGGTGTTTGGGGAGGTCTTTGAAGTTGGCATCCCAAACCGGATTGACCGACCAGAACGTTTCGAAATATCCCCCGAGCCAGTTCTTGAACTCAGCGCCACCCGGTTTCACAGGCACTTCCACCGCAAAGTGCAGGCATACGAAGCCACAACCCCGCGCCATTTCCTTGGACAATTGTTGCAGATGATTGTCCTGCAGAGCCGGGTGTCCGCCCGCTCCGTCGGCGTAGATCAAAATCGTGTCGGCTTGGTGCAGTTCGGCCTCAGCCGGCCACTCGGCGTTCAAATGTACCTTCACCTCAGCCAATTGCGCTGCGTTCTCCCGCAAGCATTTCGCCAGCAGCAACACCCCGGCATTGTGCTCGTGCTCGCCAGGCCCATGGCTCGGCCGCCCGGCAATTAGCACAATATGTTTCTTTTCGTCGGCCGCCAGACTGGCGACACTCGCAAGAAGCAGGGTGGCAATTCGAAGACAGATGGTTCTCATAATGATTCGGGAATGGGTGGCGTTTGCCCCTGCCTTCACATATCTGGCAGCCTAGTTGCAGATGTCGGAAATAACACAGGTGCTCAAGCCACCTTGCTATACATCAGGTTTCCGGCCATTTCTTCAAAAAAGCTAATTTTTTCTAAAATTGCCGGATTTGTTTTTGGATTTGCATGGCTGTAGAGTGAAGCGGGCAATATTAGTTTACGTCCGGCGAGCTGCGCTTGAGGCTTGGGAGGGTGACTGGCGGAGCAAGTGACCGCTCAGGAAGTTGCCCTTGATGTAGTATCAGTTAGCCTCCAGCCACTGGGACACAAATGGGTTGAAGCAGTCGATGCGTTCCCAATGGAAGGCGTGGCCGGCACCTTCATAGAGGTGTAACTGCGCATTCGGGATGGCGTTTGCCACTTCTTCAGCCATCCAACGCGGCGTGAAAATATCCGCTGTGCCACCAATGACCAACGTCGGACACTGGATCTTGCCCAGGTCGGCTAGAGAGTCGTGGCTGATGCAGGCCGCCGCCTGAGCTTCGAGCGCATGGAGCGGCTGAGGCAAGGTGGCACTTGCCGCCTGTTGCCGCCCGTCGAGCAAGCCTGCTAGGCTCTTGGCGTCATCCCAGGTTGGTTTGCTGAAGATCAACAATTGGATATAGGCCATGAATTCCTCAGGCCGGAGGCGGGCCTTGATGGCACACATGTGTTCGAAGATGCCGCGGGCATAAGCATCGCAACGGGCCCACGGGCACATCAGGACCAGCGAGCGCACCCGCTCCGGATGGCGCAATGCGAGTTGCTGGGCGATGATGCTGCCCATTGAGCAACCGACCACGCGCACCTGTTGGAGCCCAAGTGCATCTAGCAAGCCGATGCAATCCTCGGCCATCATGGCACTGGTGTAAGGTCCGGCGGGTTGGTCACTGAGGCCGACCCCCCGGTTATCGGGCAGGATGCAGCGGAACTTTTCAGACCAGGCTTCCGCGTGTTTTTCCCACACGCCACCAGGAGCGGTGATGCCCATGATGAGCAGGAGCGGTTCGCTGCTGCCGCATTCCTGATAGTGGAGGTTAATTCCGTTCGTGCGAATGACAGGCATGGGACGAGGGTATTTCAGCGTTTCAAGGCGGGGAGCAAGGTTTCCTTGATCCATTTGCCATCGTGCAACGTCACGCCATCCGGGTCCTCGATCGCCTGTTCGGCCTCGTCCTCGCAAACGATCCAGCCGCCATAATTCCGGTCTAGCAACCACTGGGTGATGCCTACCAAGTCCACCTTGCCTTCGCCCATCAGTGCAAATTCAGGCTGGCCATCCCAATCCTTGAAGTGCACCAAATTGATCATCTCGGCGTACTCGCGCATCTTGGCCAGCGGGTCCATGCCGCCATTGGCCATGTGACCGACGTCCGGCGTCCAGCCCGTGACTGAGCGGTCGAGTTGCTCGAGAATTGCCCGGTAATCCGCCTCAGTGCGGTTGGTCGAGTGATGTGGGGAGTTCGGATGAAAGCTTGCAGGCACCCCGGCGTCTGCCGCGCGGCGCGACACGGTATTCAGGTTAGCTACGAGGTTTTTTTGGCGCTGTTCCAGATCATGACGGCCTTCTGGCATTTGGACGGTGCACAGGATGGCACCGGGAAAACGCTTCAGCAAGGCGATGGTGGCATCTGCTTCAACCCGTTCCTGCGCGGTTTCCTCCGGGCCATTCCACGACAGCACCAGAGCGATGGCGGCCAGATCTAGCCCTGCATCCTTGAGCCCACGCTCAAGACGATCCGCATCAAAAAATTCGCCCATCCAGCCGTGGCTCGGGGAAAATCCGGCAAATCCGCCGCGTGCGGTGACTTCTATCATGTGGCCTATTCGCCCGGCATGGGCACGACCGGAGTCTTTCATAAACCAAGTATAGGTTTCAGCGGCAAAACGAAAGGGTAATGGATTCATAGGTTTGATTGCGGTGCGGAAAGTAATTCAATTCCCCACCTTGCCAAGGGGTGTTTTGAAAAAAAACTCCCTGCGGCGGAATTACTTGTGAGATGAAGGCTTCACACCCTTGCGGAAACCATCAAAGCCATACATCACCGGCTCATAGCTCCCGACAAGGGTCACGTCGGCCTTGGCCGGCACAGCCAGCCCCAAGCCCCAGTACACGCCGTTGACCACCAAGCGCCGCAGACCTTCATTCGTTAGATCAGTGGCCGCGCCCATTGTGGTGCAGAGGATTCTGTTCGTTTTGCCCGCCTCGCCCTTTACCTCGCGGCTCCACGCCACGGCCATCATCGGGCCATTGATCGGTTGCTCGACGCCATCGGCGCGCTTTTTAGTATAGCTGGCTGCTTCATCGCCGGGGTTCATTCCCTTGAGAACCTGGCCGCGCAGCAGGATTTTAGCATCGGCAGGGGGGGCTGCCTCATAGACGTCGGAATTGGCGAACACGTCGGTGACGCCGTGCAGCAGGGCATCGTTGGCATTGGCTGCTTCAATGATGCCGCGTGTTGCCTCGGACTTGTGTCCGCCCCAGTGGTTCACCCATTGCTCGCCGAGCACGCGCTTGCCAAAACTGTTATATGCCTTGAATTCGCTAGAGTCGGGCAGTTGGAAGGCGTGAGTGCTCGTGCGCAGCCCAATGACCGGCACCCCGCGGCGTATTGCCGCATCAAAGCGCCGCATCGTCGCGTCTGGCCACTTGCGGAAGCGGATCAACATCACGATCGCGTCGGCCGAGTCCAAGGCTTCCGGGTGGCTGAGGCTAGCCCCTGCATTCGGATCAATCAGGCCGTCGGGCGAAACTGAAAAGAGCACCGTGCAATCGAAGCCATGCCGTTGGGAGAGGATTTTGCCTAACATCGGAAGACCGTCCTCGGAGCGGTACTCCTCATCACCGGAGATGAGCACAATGTGTTTGCCCTTACCGGGGCCACTGGTGCCGGGGTAGTCCACCCAATCCGGTTCAGCAGCGGGGGCGGATGTTTGCAACATGGCCGCCAAGGCGGCTGAGGTGACGAGAGATTTCATCATGGTATTGGGTTTGTGGCGGGGCCTCGCAAGAGACCTTGTAATGCCAAAGTTGTTGTCGTTAGGTCAGGTTTTCTGCACTTGGGTGTTCGGCGAGCTCAGCCGTGCCGTGTTCAAGGCTTGTGTCTTGTGTCTTTCAAATCTTCTGTCTGAGTCGCAGCCTCTCCTAGGGCCTTTTGACGTAAACCATGCACCACCCGGCAGTCGGTACCAGCTTGCCGCCCACTGTCAGGCACGGGCCCATGGCTTCGCCCGCCTTGCCCTGATAGAGCGTGCACCCGGAGCATAGCTGGTCGTTGGCGTGGCGCGGGTACTTCTGCGCGTCCACTTTGGTGGTGTCCAATTTGAATCCCAAGGCCGTCGCCACCGGATCGGTTTCTTCAAGTTTGGCCGGTGGTGGCGGGCTTTCGGCCATAGCCCGTCCGCCCAGCAGGACGGGGGGTGCTGTCGAAGCCACTAGTTTGAGCATAAACGAACGTCGCGAGTGCATGTTGTGTTGGGTGCAGGGGTGGGCGTGGGGCAGATACCGCCGAAAAACCTCGGCCTTATCAAGAATGTTTTTTCCACAATCGTGGAATCGGTGCTGGATTTTTTCAATGGCCAATGGCCCGATTCAGCGCTGAATGAGGAAGATGCGGTTTTCAGTGTAAGTGATCACCGTGTCGAGTTCCCGCATGAAATCTGCTCCGAAGAGACCGACGTAGCCGAGGTTGTCCGGCTCGCCGCGGCGGACCATGTCCGTGGCGAGCACCTTCCGGTTGGTTAGAACGGCGGTGCCCATTTTAATTTTGGCAATATTGGTGACGCCGGCGGCCTGTTTTCCGCCGATGCCCCAGACTTCCTGGTTCAGCGGGCCGACTTCGCAGCCGTACTTTTTGGCTGCGCTGATATGGAGCAGGCTGCTATCGGCGCCGGTATCGATCATATAGGTGACCTTGTTGTCATTGAGGAAGCCCTCGACGAAGATGTGGTTGTCCCGGCGCTCGAACTGAAACGACTGGTACTTGCGCAGGGTGAGCAATTCATGGATCGTGAGACTTTGGCAATACTGAAGGAAGAAGGCACCCGCCTCGCTCCATGCTTTCACATACTCCGCATCTTCCTTGACGAAACTATCGATGAATACCTGGCTTTTTTTACCATCGACCAATTCGATGGTAGCGGATGTTGGTGTTTTGGAGACGACCTTTCCACGCAGCGTTTTGCCTTCCTTGGTCTTGAACAGGCGGAATGCCAACCCTTCATCTCCCTTGCCGGCTTTGATGTCACTTTCGTCAGAGCGGTCGGGCCGCAGGAAGATCCGCCGGTCCTGATAGGATATGACCGCATCCAACTTGTTCATAAACTCGGCACCCAAAATGACATCTTCGCGCGACTTGGTGCCCGGCGGTTTGTCCTTGAGCAGGTCGGTGGCCAGGATCCGCCGGTCCTTGAACACGGCTTCTCCGAGCTGAATGGTTGGCACCGGTGTCCAGCCTGCGGGTGCCTCACCGGAAACCCCGAAGATTTTCTCGTCCATCGGCCCGACAGCCAGACCCACCGATGTGGCAAACGGCGCGTGCAACAAGCTGGTTCCCGCTCCGGTATCAATGAGGAAACGCGCCGGTTTGCCGTTGAGTTTGCCGTCGATGAAAATCGAGTTATTTTGCAAACGAAACTCGAAGGACTCATAGCCGCGCAGTTCCAGCAACTGACGGATGGCCAGGCCCCGGCATTTTTGCACGAACACCGCTTTGTCCTTGGACCAGTCCTTCACATACTCCTGATCCTCTGTGCTGAGGCGTTCGAGGGGAATGGTGGTCCTTTTGCCGTCGCGCAGCAGCAACACTGCGTCGGTGCCCGTCTTATCAAGCAACACGGCTTGGATCACCTTGCCGTTGCTGCCTTTAAAGTCCCGGTAATCCTTGTCAGGAACCGTTTGGGCAGAAGTTGTACTAACGAACAAGGCGGCCAGCGCCAGAATACGAGAAAATTTCAGGATCATGGATTGCACTTATTTGAATTCTCCGTCGGTGATGAATTTCTTCCAGTCCGCCTCAAATGCGGCAACCGTTTCAAAACCGAAGATCTTGGCGATTTCATCAGCCGGGGGGATTTGGTTGGATGACTCAATGCGGCGGATCATCTTGGCAAAAGCGCACAGGCGCTTCGAATCGCTCTCCATGTAATAGGCGAAGGAATAGATGAGGACAAGGCGTTCGGGATTGAGTTCGGCGCCGGTCCATTTGAGCATGGGTTCCAGTTTCACAGTGACCTTGCCCTTGCGGACGAGGGGGCGGAGGGTTTTGGCCCAGGAGGTGCCGTCCTTGAAGCCAGCCTTGGAGCTGATCTCGTCGTTGCCAGTGCCGGACACATCTAGCAAATGGGTTTCCGTCTTTTTGGCGAGGCTGATTTCCTTGAAATAGGAATGGCCGGTGAGGATGGCGAAATAGCCTTCTGCGCCGAACGAGCTGACACCGCTCATTTGTTTGCTGAGCAGCACACTGGATATGCAATGGGTGGGGAAGGGGCCGAGCGGTTTGGCGTAGCTGGCCGCTTCGGTGATATTAAACAGGATGGCACCGGGATGCAGGTTGTACTCCTTGGCGGTGTCTTCGGGCACTCGAAGCTGGTTGGATCCGGCCTTCTGCCACACCGTCTTGGCCCGCTGCGCCCCATCAGGGTCGCCTTCCTTGATGAGGAATGCCACGTACCAATCGCCTAGCGATTTGTAAATTTTGCGTTCATCCACCAACAGGATGAGCATGCGTTTATCGCCCCAGTCCTTGCGGAAATTCATGTGCTGGAAGGCCATGCCGTGCCACAAGCGCTCAGCGGTATCGGCCGTGTCTTGGCCGCGGACTTTGCCGGCGCTCGCCACCAGGAAATGGGTGCTTTGGACCAAGTCGAACACCAGTTGGTCGCTGGTTTCCCCCAGATGCAATTTGGTGGGAAGTTTCTTCATCGTGGCGGGATCAATATGCACATCCTTCTCGGGCAGGCCCGGCGCGCCGCTGGTGATGATCGACGCCTCCCCACCGCCAAATTCGACGAGATACTGGCGGTCGGCCAAACTCAGGTCCTCCACCTTGTATTTTTGTTCCTTGGCATCCTTGGTGACTAGCGTCACCTGATCGCCGGTGAGCGATCCCAATTCCGCTTCCAACGTGCCGCCTTTACGCGACATCCATGTGCGCACTTCAGCCGCTTGGGCCATCGAAACGGCCATGCCAAGCACGGCCAACAATCCACGGATGACATTCGAGTTCTGCATGAGGTCGCGAGCTTAGCGACAGCGTCGGCCATTACCACTTAAAAAAATTTGTGACAGTGACGGGTGGGGGGGCGTAGTTGCTGCGTCTCGCAGAAGGCCGTCGCAGCGCGCCTCCGACCGCTGCGACCATGCAAAATGAACACAAGCAAAATGATTACCAGCGCAAGGGAAATCTCGGCGCAAGGGCAGCCCTTGGCACGCGCTGCGAGACGCAGCACCCACGGCCTGCGGCCGGGAGTTCGAGCGGGTGACCGGTCGACGGGTCGTTGGCGCGTCGATTCATTGGGACGCCAATTTACCTCACTTTAACCTTTGGCACTCGGGGCTGGAGCGGGTGTTGTTCAAGAGGAGAAGGGGAAAGGGAAGGACAGGTTGAGGATCCGAGGACGGCGATGAATCTTGGATCAAGCGGTCCCGGGCTGCGTGCGTGGCGGCGAACACAGCTCGCTTTTGAGCGGCTGGGGAGGTCGTTTTGCCCGCACACCGCCGAGCAACTGCGCAAGGAAGAAAGGAAGAAACTGGAGACGCAGGGGCGTTCACCTGGCGACTGGACGATCATTGCGGCGGCGAACGCGGCGTTGGCGGAACTTCTCACCGACGGTGGCTTCGAAAAGCAGGTCGCCCAGGGGTTCGAGCAACTTCGTGGCCAACGAGGAAAACCGTTACTCCGCCGGGATGGCCGGTCGGCTTGCCCGTGAGGATCGCGAAGGGTTGGCCAAGGAAATCCGCAAACTCTAGGAATTGGCCGATGAGCGTGAGGGCGAGCTTGCGAAACTCAAGGCAGCCGCCGGAATGGCCGTAAGCGCTCAATGGGTGGGCGTTGGAAGGTGCTGGCCGGGGTTGCATAGATAGC
>JBAXCM010000029.1:0-19123 GCA_037141475.1 Verrucomicrobiota bacterium
TCGTCGGCGCGGGTTGGTCTCAGTCCGCTGGGGTCTGGACCTTGGTGGATGGCACCAAGACTTGGACCTTCAGCGTGGCCACCGGTATTCTTTCGCTGGTTGACACCGGGAGCGGAAGCACGGCATACGACAATTGGGCGGCAGCGAAGGGGCTCAGTGCTCTCAACAAGGGACCGGACCAGGATCCGGACCAGGACGGCAGCACCAATCTAGCCGAGTTTGCCTTCAACGGTAACCCGCTGAATGGTTCGGACCATGGGCAGGTCCACATCCTAACAACAGATAATGATATCAGCCGGAAACTCATCCTCACGATAGCGGTGCTCGCGGGGACTCCGGTATTCAGTTCTGACGACTCCCCGACCGCCACCTTTGCAGGCATCACGTACACGATCCAAGGCGGCACCGATCTGAGCACTCCCGCCAAGGTCAATGGTCTCGCGTCTCCGGTGACTAGCGGCCTACCCGGCGCTGGGAACGGATATGAGTACCGCAGTTTCAGCCTCGCTAGTTCCGTCGGCCTAACCGGCAAAGGATTCCTTCGCGCTAAAGTCACCCAGTAGAAACTAGCGCATTGCATTGCGCAGGACAAAGGGCAGATTCATCTATCTCTGCAAAAAACCGTGGATGGAAGCTATTCTCCACCCACGGTTGTTGTAATCTGTTATTTGCTAATAACGACCTGCTCAGGCCACCAAGCAAGTGGCGTTGTGCGAGGCCAAGGGGCTCAGGCTGTGGGCACCGTGGCAATGGTCTTGAGAATGCGCGAGGCAATCTGATAGGGGTCGCCCTGGGAATTTGGACGACGGTCTTCGAGGTAGCCCTTGTAGTTGGCGTTCATGAAACTGTGAGGGATACGCACTGAGGAACCGCGGTCGGCAAGACCGTAGCTGAACTTATCGATCGACTGGGTTTCATGCAGGCCGGTGAGACGCAGGTGGTTGTCCGGACCATAGACGGCGATGTGCTCTTCACGATACTCCGCGAAGGCCGCCATAAGTGCTTCAAAGTAGGCTTTGCCGCCCACTTCACGCATGTGGGTGGTGGAGAAATTTGCGTGCATACCCGAGCCATTCCAGTCGCCGCGGATTGGTTTGCAGTGGTATTCCACGTCAACCCCATATTTTTCGCACAAGCGGTTGAGGATATAGCGGGCCACCCAAACTTGGTCGGCGGCGGTTTTGGAGCCTTTACCGAAGATTTGGAATTCCCACTGGCCCTTGGCCACTTCGGCGTTGATTCCCTCGTGGTTGATTCCGGCGTCGATGCAGAGGTCAAGGTGTTCTTCGACGATTTGGCGGGCAATATCACCGACGGCCTTGTAGCCTGCGCCGCAGTAATAGGCACCCTGAGGCGGCGGGAAGCCGTCGGCCGGGAAACCAAGCGGGCGGCCTTCCTGGAACAGGAAATATTCCTGCTCAAAGCCGAACCAAGCGCCCGGATCGTCGAGCACGGTGGCGCGGTGATTGGTGGGATGGGGGGTGACGCCATCGGGCATCATCACCTCGGCCATGACGAGCGCGCCATTGCGGCGAGTGCTATCTGGATAGACAGCGACCGGTTTGAGCATGCAGTCTGAGCTACGGCCTTCGGCCTGTTGGGTGGAGCTGCCGTCAAAGCCCCATTGCGGGAGGGCTTCGAGGGATGGAAAGCTGTCAAAGTCTTTGACCAAAGTCTTGCTGCGTAGGTTCGGAACCGGGGTGTAGCCGTCGAGCCAAATATATTCCAGTTTGTATCTTGCCATGGTGGTGGGTGTGTTGGTTGTGGGGTTGGTGTTGTGGTGTGGATCTGAGAATGGGCGAAGCTTCGGCGTTTCACAGAAATCTCCGATCACTCAAAAAGCAAAATCCGTGCCAAAATACGACCGACTGTGCCTTTTTTGTTTCGGGTTGGGCTCTGCGGTGCCTCCGAGTCGCCGGAGAGGGTGGTAATCACAATCCTGCGATTGTCAAGCATGCGGAACTTGGGACGGGTCGATTTTTCGGACCCAGTGAGATCTGCGGAGGACTATAACGATCCATCGGTTGAGCCTTCGATTGCCACGTCGGCCGGTTTCCTTCCTAGCACCCGTGCTCGGCACTGGCTGAGGGTATGGCAAAATTCGAGGAACTTGACTTGTAAAGCGGGTTCTCGCCGAGCTAGGGCTGGGTGTATCCGTGGCATGTGCCCTGGGATGTGTCGGGTGCCTGCGGGGCGGTGACGGTGACAACGATGAGGGTGGTGTCGTCAATGCCGCAATTATCGATGGCCCGGGCGAGGAGGGATTCGGTGGTATGGGATGGAAGATCCGGGCACTGGGCCAGAGCGTTGGCGATATGACGTTCCCAAAGGCCGTCGATGAGACCATCCGAGCAAATCAGGAAGCGATCGCCCGGGTGGTAGCGGATAGCGGCGAAGTAAGGGCAGACGCTGGAGTGGCCGCCGCCAACGACTTCGTAGAGGGCGGAGCGACGCGGGTGGTGGCGGAACTCGATTTCCGATATCTCACCGCGTTTCCACTGGCCAAATGCGGACGTGTGGTCGCAGGTGAGGAGGGACAACTCGCCGTTTCGAGACAGATAGATGCGTGAATCGCCGGCATTGGCGAGGTAGAGGTTTTCCGGGGTGAACCAAGCCAAGGCGAGGGTTGCGGCCATTCCGCGGCACTCTTCACGACCGGCGGCGGCAACATTGATGTGCTCATGGACCGAGCGCAGGGCTTCGCCCAAATGACTGAGGCAATCGGGAAATAATCCTGCAGCGGCGACCTTGAAGGTTTCCGGGATGATTTCGCACATTTGTTGGAGGATGATCGCCGAGGCCAGATCGCCGGCGTTGCCGCCGCCCATTCCATCGGAAACGGCGAAAACCAGGTCCTGGCTGGCAAGCGAATGAAGGCCCTGCGGAGGCAATATCTCTGCCCCCTGGACGCCGGAGGCGAAGGCGATGAATGAATCGTCGTTGCGGGGCTTGCGCGACCCGCTGTGCGAGCGGGCGGCCCAATGGAGGATCGCGGCGGCGGGCACGGCGGAATGGGTGTCAGGGTGGCAGGGTGTGCGGCGGCGGGAGGATTTCAGCCAATTCAAAATCGATCACGCAGAAGCAGCCGAGCTTATCGGAGTAGGTGATATTGCGGGGTTCGGCGTCGAGGTGGCGCACGCCGTAGTCACGTTCGAGTTTGGCAAAGATGCGATCGGCCTTTTCCTTGGTGATTTGGCTGGCCGGTTGACCGCAGTTGGTGGAGACGAAGTAGAGTTCCTCGGGGTGCTCCTCCAGCAGCCTCGGCACGTACGGGCACTCGCGCTCCTCGAGCACCTTGAGCACTGCCACTTCGGTGGCGTAGCGCTGGGCGGCGGCCGTCCCACGCAAGCGCTTGTGGACATTGCCGTAAAAATCGATCCGCACCAGTGAGCGGATGCCGTCTTTGAGGGGTTCGAGAGCCATGGCTGGCGCGTCGCAGCACCGAATGGATAGAAGCTCTTGGCTGGGAGGTTGTCACGCTGAAAATGCCATCACGTTTCACAACAGCCAGAACCAGAACACCTGACATGACCCCTATTTCCCCGAGGGAAGGGATGAACCCAAGCTGAAGATCCCCTCACATGTCCACAGCACGTTCCTCGCCAGCAACTGCCGCGGCAAGAAAGCCATCCTCGTCGAGGCAACAACCGTCAGGCAAGATCAGCCCGGCATCTGGAGCGGCAGGGCCTCGGGCCAGCCATTGGCCGGAGGCCGAACGGACAAGAAACCAGCCCGGCAACAGACGGCCCCATGTGCCATGCTTGCGGCCGATCTGCACATCGACGACGTCGGCTACCGGCGGCGGATCGGGCATCGACATGGCCACCACCACGCCGGCCACCGCCAGACACGGGCAGTGCAGCACGCCAGGGTGCTCAAAGGCCAGTGTGGCTTGGCTGCCGAAGTCGTAAAATACCAGCGGCTTTGCGGGAGCAGGAGCGGTGGCCAGTGCCGAGCGCAGGGCATCGCCACCCACCCAGGAACCGCTGGCATCCTGCGGCAAGTCGGCATGCCAATGCAGCTGCGTCTGATAGAGGTCGGCGAAGGCCAGCAACAACCCGGGAAGCGCCTCGGCGTTTAGGTCACCCGCAAATACAGCAAATGGCTCGCGACGTTGCAGCGCAGCGACTTGGCCGAGTTGGTAGCCATTGATCCACATCCGCCGCCGCGCATCCCCATCTAGCAGGTGTAACCGGGCCGCGCCCTCACC
Source organism: Verrucomicrobiota bacterium (assembly GCA_037141475.1). GTDB lineage: Bacteria > Verrucomicrobiota > Verrucomicrobiia > Verrucomicrobiales > Akkermansiaceae > Luteolibacter. The sequence goes on from JBAXCM010000029.1 coordinate 4,211, forward strand.
TCCAGGCACCCGGAACCGCCAACCAGGCGCGCTGAAGCGGGCATCGATGGCTTCGGCAGACACTTGCATCAGTGCGTCGCGCAGACCGCCCAGATCGGCTGCGGCAGCGGCGATTGGCTCGCCAATGACCACGCTCAGGCGATGGCGCAGCCCCTGAGTGGGCCACTTATTAAAAAACCGTTTGCGCTCGAACGAGAAGATCGACCCCCATGAGCCGTCGCACCACATCGGCACCAAGGGATGGCCGGCCTTCTTGGCGATGAGTGCGAAGCCGCGCTGCAATTTGCACAGCGTGCCGGTACGCGTCAATTGGCCCTCGGGAAACAGGCACACGGTGTCGCCTTGTTTCAGAGCCGCTATGATACTGCGGATCGCCTCCCGCGGTTGCTGCTGATTGATGCTGAGCGTGTCAAAAAGCCTGACAAACCACGACACCGCAGGCTGCTTCATATACGTGTCTTCCATCACAAAGCGCACTGGCCGACCGCAAGCGGCAGCGATGAAAAATGCATCGGCATAGGTCACGTGATTGGGCAACAACAGCACCCCGCCGTGAGATGGCAGGTTTCTAAAATGAAGCGTGCGAACTTGATAGATCAAATGCACCAAGGCAGCGGCTAACAGGCGCAGGAAATGTCCCGGCATCAGGCGGATGATCACCCCAGTCATCAGCAAGCAAAGCGAGCCGGCGACGGCGATTTGCACGCGCAGTCCTTGCAGTGCATCCAGGCCGCAGCGCTGGGTGAGCCAGCCGAGTGCTTCGATGAGTCCGGCGGCAATGATTCCCGCGAAGCAATCCTGCAGGTTCACGGCAGATTGGAGTTCGCCGCGCTTGCCCGCCGGATAGCGGTCCTGCACCCAGGCATTGAGCGGTGCCAAGTACACTGCCGCACTCATGGCTAGCAGCACCAGCAGCGCAAAAAAACCACTATCGCCCATGGGCAGACTGGCGACGAGTATGGCCAAAACGGCCATCACCACCCCGGCCACCGGCACCCAGCCGAGTTCGATCCGTCGGCGCAGCAGCACGGCCGCCAAGCCGAAGCCGGCGATCATGCCTAATGACGCCGCCCCCATGAACTCAGACGCCAAAGTGCCAAAGCCACCGTGGCCACCGGTCATCGCTTTGGCCAGCTTCACCGACCACAAGTTGAGGAAGGTGGCCAAGCCCCAGAAAAATGCCACGCCGAACGACGCGCGGCGCAGCGGAGCATCCTGCCACAAATCCTTGAGATGACCGAAATGCTGCACCAACAACGAACGGTGCAGCGGCACCCCGCCATGGGATCGCACCCGTGGCACCATCCAAGCCAAGGCCAGCGCCGGCAGCGAACACAGCGTGAGGATGAGCAGTGGCAGCAGTGCGGCATCCCAAGCCACCGCCTCATTGCCGCCCATGGCCTGGTAGCGGGCGTCATAGATCCAGCCGGCGAGAATCTGTCCGGTCAACATACCCAGCATCGAGGTCATTTGTTGGATGCCGGAAGCAAAGCCGATGTGTCTCGAGCCCAATAACTCCTTGTTGCTGCCAATCTTCGCCGGACTCAAAAATGCCGCCTGGGTGGCTAGCGCGAAAAATCCCACCATCGCCACCGGCATGTTGTGGATACACACTGCGGCACAGATCGTTGCCAGAACCAGCAACTGGGCTACTGCGGCGCCTAACATCACATCACGCTTCGAGTAGCGGTCGCTCATCCAACCGGCCAGCGGCGCGAACAACACATAGGGCATGGCAATTAAGATAGCGGCCCAGCTTTCCACGGCGATGCCCACCGCGCCGCCAAGGGACACCAGCATGAGTTGGGCGACCTTGTCGTTGAAGGCGTTCTGCGTCTGTTGCATGATCATGCTCCAAAACCCCACCCAATGGCGGCGTGTGGGAGCGTCGGCGCATGCATCGTTAGATGTCATAGATATAGTTACGCCATAGTTGCCGCACCTTCGTGCAATGATAGAAGATACGGTTGGTGAGGGTCGGCGTCCCGCCGGCAGTGTTCGGCAACCTGCCGATCACTCTTATTGAGAAGTCGCAGCGAAGAACCCAACAATCGATACATGGTGCCATCGTTTTTTTCCCCATCTCAGCGAACCCGATCCAACAACCATGGCAGCAGAGCCGCCAGCGGCAGGCGTTCCTGCTCCATGGAATCCCGGTGGCGGATGGTGACCGTGTCTTTCAAGGCGTCACCATTTTCGCCAAGGGTATCGAAATCCACGGTGATGCAGAACGGGGTGCCGATTTCATCCTGGCGGCGGTAGCGGCGGCCGACAGCCCCGCCATCGTCGTAGAACACGTTCATCCAGGGTTGGAGGAGTTTTTGGATAGAGCGGGCGATGCGCACCTGTTCGTCGTTTTTCTTGAGCAACGGGAAGATACCGACTTTCACGGGGGCCATGCGCGGAACGAAATGCAGCACGGTGCGGACGTCCTCCTTGCCCTTATCATCGGTGAGAATTTCCTCGTCGAACGCCTCACAGATGAGGGCCAGCACGGTGCGATCGCAACCGGCGGATGGTTCGACGACATGAGGCAGGAAGCGCTCCTTGGTTTCCTCGTCGAAGTAGACCAAGGATTTGCCTGCGCCTTTTTCGTGGACGCCCAAGTCATAGTCGGTGCGATAGGCGACGCCTTCGAGTTCTTGGATACCGAAGGGAAACTCGTATTCGATGTCGTAGGTTTTTTTCGAATAGAATGCGCGTTCGCCATCGGGCACGTCGAGGATGTGGAGTTTTTCGCGGGGGATACCGATTTCGCCGTAAAACTTCAGGCGCTCCTCCAGCCACTCGTCGGTGAGCCGCATGCCGTCGTCGGGGTGGCAGAAGTATTCGATCTCCATTTGCTCGAACTCCCGCGAGCGGAAAGTGAAATTGCGAGGGTTGATCTCGTTGCGGAACGATTTGCCGCATTGCGCGATGCCAAAGGGCAACTTCACCCGGTTGGAATCCAGCACATTTTTATATTGGACGAAGATCGATTGCGCGGTCTCCGGCCGGAGATAGGCGATCTGGTCGCCGGTGGCACCGAAGTTCGTCTGCAGCATCAAGTTGAACTGGCGGGGTTCAGTGAGAAGCGACCCGTTGTCAGGGTTGTACTGGGTGGTTCCAACAACAACTTCATTAGTTTCACCAAGGAGCACCAAGTTTTTCAAAATTTCCTTGGGGGTGAAGGCGGTGGCCGGGGCAGGCCCACCGACATTTGCGCCGGCCAGCGGCAGCACCGCGGTGGACGTTTGCAAAGTGCTGGCGGCAAACTGCGCATAGTATTCTCTGGCGGTTTTTCTGACCTTCGCTTCATCGAACCCAGGCAGCATCAAAACCGAGTATGGCCGGTCAGTTTGCCAGGTTGTCTCCGGCAGGCTCGCGCCTTGGAAGTGAAATACCGTGCCGTCTTGGGCCGGGATCTGATCGGCCCGGAGCCGGGCTTTGGATAGCAGGCAATCGCACATGGGGTCGGAAAATCCGCCGACGTGGCCGGAGGCGACGAGCACCTGCTCCATGGTGAGGATCGCGCCGTCCATGCCGAGGACGTCGTCGCGTTCCTGGACGGTTTTCCGCCACCAATAATCTTTGAGATTGCGCTTCAGTTCGGCACCTAGCGGACCGTAATCCCAGCAACCGTTGAGGCCGCCGTAGAGTTCGCCGGCTTGGAAAATCAAGCCGCGTCGTTTGCACAGAGAAACGATTTTTTCCATGCGGGCGGGATCGGTGCTGTCTTTGTTGGCCATGACGTGGGAGGGAGCGGTGAGTCGGGAGGCGATCCAAGCAGGCTTCCAACCACTCTGCAAGCCGCGATTCAATCACCCCTCCCCAGTGACCAAACCATCGAGTGCGGCGTAAAGCGGCGACGCCCACCACGCCGCTTTGGCGAGCCCGGGTGAGTCACGGGTGACGCTTCGCGCTTTCCCCCGTGTGCCGACAGATTTTCCCATTTCCGAACTCAACGATGCAGGCTCACTACTCAATGTTCGACCTCACTTTCCACAACAGAGCTAGCAAGTCGAATTCCCAAACTGTCCACTGCCGACGGAAACACAATAACTCTAACAAATGCGAGATGCGAGGACTGACCCCATCAGCCGATGGGGTCAGTCCTCGCATCTCGCGGAATTGAGCTTGCCCGAACCCGTGGCGAATTTGAGGTTGAGCACTGGGTTCTGAGCCCCGGATCGGGGAAATCAGCGCAGGCCGACGGCCCGCCGCACCCGGTCTAGCACCTTGGCCGCCTCTTCACGTGCCCGGGCCGCTCCCTGGGTAAGGACTGCCTCGACGTAACCAGGGTCGGCGGTGATTTCGGCCCGCCGCGCCCGCATCGTCGCAAAAAAGTCCCAGTAGGACTCCGCCAAACGCTTTTTAAGATCGCCGTAGCCAACCCCACCGCGCTCATGATCGGCCACCATCACCGCGTAGTCCGCCGGTGTGGCAAATAACTTGTAAAGCGCAAGAATCGTCGAGTCCGCTGTCGGCTTCGGTGCCTCCACCGGAGTTGAGTCGGTGACGATTTTCATGAGGAGTTTTTTCAGCGGTTTTTCCTCGCCGAAGATTGGCAGTGTGTTGTGGTAGCTTTTACTCATTTTCTGGCCGTCGAGGCCGATGACCACGGCGGTGTCCTCTCGAATGATGGGTTCTGGCAGCACCACAGTGCCCTCGCCAAACGCCTCATTGAGCTTTATCGCGATGTCGCGGGTCACTTCCAAGTGCTGCTTCTGGTCCTTGCCCACAGGCACTTGGTTGGAGTCGTAAAGCAAAATGTCCGCCGCCATGAGCACCGGATAGGCAAACAGCCCGTGGGTTGCGGCAATCCCCTTGGCCACCTTATCCTTATAGGAATGGCATTTTTCCAGCAGGCTCACCGGACAGACGGTTGAGAGGATCCAAGCGAGTTCGTTGACTTCCGGGACGGCGCTTTGCCGGAAAAACACCGCCCGCTCAGGATCCAAACCGCAGGCCAAAAAATCCACCGCCAACTCCAAAACGTTGTCACGCAGCGCCGCCGGATCGCGCATCGAGGTCATCGCATGGTAATCGGCAATAAAATAAAACGCCTCCCCCACCTCCTGCAACCGCACAGCGGGCTCCATCGCCCCAAAGTAATTTCCGACGTGAAGTTTGCCGCTGGGTTGTAAACCGGTGAGAATTCGCATGCGCCGCAGCATGCCCGGCCCTGACACGCCGTCAAGCCCCGGTCCTCCCGCCACTGGAGAAAGTTGCAGAAGGCCATGCGAGGCATGGCGGCGGCCAGAATGCAAGGCGCGCCCCCGATTCAGAAGAACATGCGCAGGCCGACCAACGTGGTCCAACCGTCATAACCGGCCTTGGAGCCAGTGCCGCCGGTGAGTTTGTCAAATTGTTCGCCGGCCATGAGCTTGAGTTTTTGGCCGTACACATAATAGTTGAGGCCCACATACACGGCGTTGTCGGTGTCGCCGGTGAATTTACCCAAGGTTTTCTCTTGGCGGTTGAGGGTGGTGATGCCGTTGGCGTGGGCCGCTAGGCCAAGTGAATACCGCGTGACCAACTCCAACTGGTGGGTGATCAGATACGTCGGCATGAGCATCCATTGAAAGACCCCGCCCTTGCTTTCGATCCCGTCGCCATAGGCAAGTTGGGTCACCAAACCGAACCTGCCAGTGTGGAAGTCAAAATAGCTGGCAAAAGCATTTTCCATCGTGTTGAAGACATTGCTGTTGGCGTTGTTATGGGTGTAGAGGTAGTCAATCACCCACAGGGCCTTGTCGGCGTGGAGGTCTTCAGCGAAGTCGTAATTGATTTCGGCGAGGTAGCTTTCGCCGCCATTGAAGCGGCCAAACTCTTGGCCCACGTTATCAGATAACACGGCGGCCTGATAGCCCCACTTGCAGATTTTTCCCGACAGCGACGTGCCAGCCAGAAAGTCATTGCCTGTGTTATTGAAAACCTGCTCGTCGAAAAAACTGCGCTCAATGAATATCTGTATGTTGTCCGAGAACTCGCGCTCATAGCCGAAGTGTGGCTCAAACTTGCCCACCCGCAGGTTGAGAGCATCGCTGAAGTGAAAGTTCACAGACAAGTCCGTCATCCGATTGTAAAACACCACCGGCGTGTTGTAACTGCGCAGCACCGCGTCCAGCGTGGCTTTCACCTCAATGAATCGATCCGCCCAAAACGTGTCCACCCCCATGCGGAGACGGCGGATTTCAAAAAAGTCGTTTGAGCCCTTGTTGGCATCCACCTTGAAGTAATCGAACTGGCCCCGGCCCGTCAGATCAAACTCCTCGAGGATCGGATTGCCGTTGTTCCTGTACAGCGTCGCCGCAGACCATGCCTGGTCCAGCGCGCTCTCCCCGGTGAACTTGCCTAGCAGCAGGCCGCTGACCTCGGCTGGCGCAACGGATTCTCCTGAGGCAGACGAAGTAGCAACAACTCCGCAGACGCAGGCGGCCAAGAGGGCATGCCGGCTTAGGCAGATCGGATTGAATTTGGACATCTTGGCTCAATCTTTGGGTTCATTTTGGCAAAAATGGCTAGAACATGCCACATGCGGCGCGGCACTATCGCTACTTTTGGGGCACATCCAAGTGTTTTATGTGACAATTTTGTCACATAATCCTTCTTCCGCACTCTGGGACATCGGCCATCAATGTGCCGGGTCCGGACAACTGCGGTACCTTTTTCCTAACGAACCAGCATGAGCTTCTTCCGCCCAATCATTGCAGCCTCGGTCATGCTCGCCGCTGGAAGCGCCCAAACCCTCAGCATCAAGGGCAGCGACACCCTCGGTGCCAAGCTCGTCCCACAGCTAGCCGAAGGGTTTAAAGCCGCCGGCAACACCAGCGTCAAGTTCGAGATTGCAGCGGAAGGCTCCACCACCGCCTTTCCCGCACTCGCCAACGGCACCGCCCAGCTCGTCATGTCATCCCGCAAAGTCAAAGAAGAAGAGGCCACGATCTGCCACACCAAAGGAGTCAACCTGATAGAACACAAAATTTGTTATGACATGATCTGCGTGATCGTGAATAAAAATGCCTCCGTCACCAAACTCACCAGAGCACAGGTCGCCAAAATTTTTACCGGTCAGGTCAAGGATTGGTCGGAAATCGGCGCCGTCCCAGGAAAAATCTCGATCTACACCCGCAATACTTCCTCCGGCACCTACAAGGACTGGCAACACTTGGCCATGGACGGCCGCGATTACCCATCCAACTCACTCAAAATGGCCGGCAACGAACAAATCGCCCAGGAAGTCGCCAAAAACAACGGTGGCATTGGATACGTCGGTCTCGCCTACGCCAAGACCAATGGCACCAAGGCACTGGCCATCGACGGGGTTGAACCCGTAGCCAAGAACGCCAGGACCTACGCCTACTTCCGCGCCTGCTTCCTGTACGCGCCAGACAAGCCGAGTGCCGAAGCAGCGGCGTTCCTGACCTATATCGACTCACCGGCCGCACAAGACATTGTGCGCGGCGTGGGCTTCATCCCCGTCAATGACCTGTGATGGTTAGATCAGCTCCGCTGGAAGACAGGCCTCCTGCCTGTCAGGGACGGCCGACATCCAGCCTGTCGGTTCATGAACAGGCATGCAGGACGCTCTGGCTTCCCACACAAGCCGAACGACAGTGGTCCAAGCCGAAGGACAGGCATCCTGCCCGCGAGCCGAGTGTCTCCGATTTGACGTTTGCGCCAAGCCGACAATCCCCCTCCTGTCTTTCGGTGCCCACCGCCCGGCGCGATCCATTCATCCGACCCCTTCACTCATAAGAATGCCGCAGACCGATCAGGTCCCCCATCGATTCAGCAAAAATGGGTTCTCCTTAGAGAAAGCCATCAGGTTTTTCTTTGCATCGAATGCAGGCCTAACTATCGTCATCCTGCTGCTCATCATCGCCTTCCTGCTCAAGGAAGGCCTCGGGTTTTTTCCTGGCTACCGCCGCGAACTCCAAGTCTATCGCATCGCGGGTCTCGAATTCGTCGATCTGTCGCGCAGCAACCTCAGTGCCCACGAGCAACTCGCCAGCGTCCTCAACCGCGCCTACTTCGCCGAAATTAACGGCCTTTGTGCCCGCGAATTGAAGCGCTCCCAAGAAGCTGCAGCAGTCTTCAACGCCTTTTCAGACCGCAGCTCTGCCACCCGCGAACTTCTCGTCAGCAATCTAGGTGCCGACGCCGAGGCCCACCCAGACTTGCTCGCCACTTTGAGGAAAAATCACGCAGCTAGCGCTCATCAGGCACTCGCCGCCCTGCCCGCCACCCCTCATCTAACCAGTGCCGAACGCGCCGACCTCCTCCAATCCATCGCCACCCGCGATGTCACCGCCACCGACGATCCCCCGCTGGTGGCCAGCCTCGCCCAACAATACTCCGCCGTCCAACAACAACAGTCCGTGCCTTTGGTCCGCTTGCGCGAGACCATCGATGCATTTGAAGCCGCCGGTGCCGACCTAAGCGCGCTGGTTTCGGACATGACTGCGACAGTGACTGCGACCAAGGAGGCGATACAAAACGCCGACATTCTAGACAAAGGCCGCGCATCCCTGCTGGCTGCCGCCGCCCATGCCAAAGACCCCGCCACTCGCGAACGCCTTCTCACCGATGCCCGCAGATCGCTCGCAGTAACCCCCGATATCGACGCTCCCATGCAGGCCCTCATGTTGCACAAACCCGTTTGCAGCGCCGCACACACCGCCCTGCGCCAAGCCTGCGCCACCATCCTCGAACAGCTCCCACCCACCCTCTCACAGCCTGAAGCGCAGCGCCTTCTGCGTGCCGCACGCAACGCCACCGGACCATTTCTAGCAAACCTGGCAGAAACCCCTCAACGCATCAGCGAGTGGCGGCACGACAAACCAGTGCCTCTGAGCGCCGCGATCGGTTCCTTCCTAACCGGCAAGGACTGGGTCACGGGCGGCGAATGGCAGGACTTCTATGGCATCCTGCCCCTGCTCATCGGCTCGCTGATGATTTCGCTGGTGGCGCTGTGCCTCGCCATCCCCGCGGGGGTCGGTGCCGCCATCTATATCAATCAATTCGCCTCACGCTGGGAACAGGCCATCGTCAAGCCCGTCATCGAATTTATTCAAGCGGTGCCGTCGGTGGTGTTGGGCTTCATCGGCATTCTGGTCTTTGGCAGTGTCTTGCGCGATCTCTCTCAACTCGATGCGCTGGCATGGGTGCCCGGCTTCCCCATCGAGGAACGCCTCAACATCTTCACCGCCGGCTGCCTGCTCGCCCTCATGAGCATTCCCACGATCTTCTCGCTCGCCGAAGATGCACTCAACAACGTCCCCTCCGCCTATGCCGAAGCCTCCGACGCCCTCGGCGCCTCACGCCTCCAAACGTCCTTCCGCGTTATCATTCCCGCCGCCTTCTCCGGCATCCTCGCCGCCGTCCTGCTGGGCCTCGGCAGGGTCATCGGCGAAACGATGGTCGTGCTTCTCGTCGCCGGAAACCGCATCAAAATCCCTGATTTTTCCAGTGGCATCGGCGCCTTTCTGCAACCGTCCCACACGCTCACCGGCATCATCGCCCAAGAACTCGGCGAGGTGCCGCTGGGCAGCGTCCACTATCAGGCGCTCTTCGTCGTCGGCATCCTGCTCTTTGCCATCGTCCTCGGCATCAACGCCACTGCACACCAATTCGTCAGCCGGACCCGGAACTAACGGTTTCACCCCATGTACAACCCCGAATCATTGATCCGCAAAGGTCTGCCAAAGGGCCACCTCAAGGACCGGGTCGTACGTTTTTCGTTAGGACTCATCACCTATCTGATCGTTATCATTGCCGCGCTGCTTTTTTTCAAAATCATCAAGGATGGTGCGCCTGTGCTTTTTACCGCCAAGGCACCTTATGTTGACTTGGGGTTTTTATTGGATAAGAACGAGACGCTGCACGTCTTTCATGATGCCCGGGGCCAGCGTCACCAACTTCCCGCATCCAAGTACAGTGCTTACGTCAAGGATCACGCCGGCGAGCCGATTTACAACGAACGGACGTTTTCCTACTCGGGTGGGGGCATCATCGGCCCGATTGCCGGAACCATCCTGCTGACCGTTGGATCAATGGTTCTAGCGCTCTTCTTCGGAGTGAGCGCCGCCATCTATCTATCCGAATACGCCAAACAAAGCCCGTTCATCCACGCGGTGCGCTTGGCAATCCTAAACCTGGCGGGAATTCCCTCGATTGTGTTCGGGTTGTTCGGATTCTCTGTGTTTGTTTTGGCCGTGCCGGTGATCACCTCCTCGCCCTCAGAGCGCTCACTGCTCACGGTGCCGCTGTTCATCGGCAAAACGGTGCTGAGTTTCCAAGGCTGGAATTCCTCGTTGCTGGCCGGTTGTGCCACACTGGCCTGCATGATTCTGCCAGTGATCATCACCGCCTCCGAAGAATCCCTGCGGGCCGTTCCTCAGGGGTTCCGCGACGCCGCTCTGGCGATGGGTGCCACCCGCTGGCAAACCATCCGCACCTGCGTCCTGCCGTTTTCCATCCCCGGAATTCTAACTTCGTCGCTGCTAGCCATCACCCGGGTAGCCGGCGAGACCGCCCCCATCATGTTCACCGCTGCTGTTGCCGCCAAGGACGACCTCCCCTGGCAAAGCCTCGCCAATCCTTTTGATCTGCTCTCGTCCCAAGTCCAGGCTCTGCCGTATCACATCTACACGCTTGCCGCCCGGATTCCGGCCTCCGAATTCACCCAACGTGCCCAGTACGGCTCGGTGTTCGTGTTCCTCATTCTCGTCGCATCCCTGTCCTTCGGCTCAATGCTGATGCGGGCCAAACTTCGCTCAAAACTCAAATGGTGACCGATCTGACAAATCAAGCCGTTTCGCCGCCTTCGGCCATCCAGATTGCCAACCTGAGCTTCGCCTATCACGCGAAGCCAGCCCTCCGTGACGTCACGCTCGACCTGCCGACCCACCAGATCACCGCCTTGATCGGCACATCCGGCTCTGGCAAGTCCACTTTGCTGCGCTGTTGCAACCGGATCAACGAGCGCATTGCCGGTGCCCACATCACCGCCGGGTCCATTCACATCCACGGCATTGATATCAACCGCCCCGACATCGACCTCCAAGAACTGCGCCGCCGCGTGGGCATGGTCTTTCAAAGATACAACCCGTTCCCCAAATCCATCTATGAAAACGTCGTCTTCAGCCTGCGTCTGAGCGGTATCCGCAAACGCAGCGAACTGGACGAAGCCGCCGAGAGAGCGCTGCAGGCCGCCGCCCTTTGGGATGAGGTCAAGGACCGCCTTGACGCCAGCGCGCTGGGTCTCTCCGGCGGCCAGCAACAACGACTGTGCATCGCCCGTGCCATCGCCAGCCAGCCAGACATTTTGCTCATGGACGAACCCTGTGCCGCGCTCGACCCCATCGCCACCCTCAAAATCGAGGAACTCCTCCACCAATTGAAACAACTATTTACCATCATCATCGCAACCCACAACATGGCACAGGCCACCCGTTGTGCCGATCACACCGCCTTCCTTTATCTCGGCGAACTCATCGAATTTGCCCCTACCCTGCAACTCTTCAACACCCCTCACCACCCTCAAACCCTCGCTTATGTCACCGGTTCTTTCGGATAGAATCGAAGTGCATGACCTGCACTTTCACTATGGCCACACCTGTGCCCTCAAGGCGGTGAGCCTCCATGTGCCGGAGCGCCAAGTCACCGCCTTCATCGGCCCGTCCGGTTGCGGCAAATCCACCCTGCTGCGTTGCTTCAACCGCATGAACGACGAAATCCCGGGTGCAAGGGTCAGCTCCGGCTCGATCCATATCGGCGGCGTGAACATCCAACAGCCATCGGTGGATGTGGTCAAACTCCGCCGTGAAGTCGGCATGGTCTTTCAAAAGTCCAATCCCTTCCCTCGCAGCATCTTCGACAACGTCGCCTTCGGTTTACAACTCCACCGCATCAGCAACCGCAACACGCTCAACCAAGCCGTTGAGGAAGCTCTCATCTCCGCCGCCCTCTGGGATGAAGTCAAAGACCGCCTCCACGAGTCCGCCCTAGCCCTCTCCGGCGGCCAGCAACAACGGCTCTGCATCGCCCGCAGCTTGGCCGTCAAGCCCAGCATCATCCTCATGGACGAACCGTGCAGCGCCTTGGACCCCATCGCCGCCGCCAAGGTCGAGGACCTCATCCGTACCCTTAGACAAAAAATCACCTTCATCATCGTCACCCACAACATGCAGCAAGCCGCCCGCGTGTCTGACCTCACTGCCTTCTTCCTCCATGGCGAACTCATCGAATTTTCCCCCACCTTCAAACTTTTCAGCAACCCCGCCCACAAACTCACCGAAGCCTACCTCAGGGGAACCTTCGGTTAGGCATAGAAGACAGAAGACTCTGAGATAGAAAACAAGATAGATGTCACATCACTTCCAGCCACCCTACTCTTCTCCTCCTGTCTTCTGTCTTGAAGTTTTCAGTCTCTCTTCCAACAACTAACAATACCCACCCATGTCCCAACACCTCTTCCGCGATTACGACAACGCAATCCACCATCTCCAGGAGGACCTCCTGACAATGGCCACCCTCACCCGCCAAAACCTCGAGCAAGCAATGCAAGCCCTGCTGCGCGGCGATACCGACCTTGCCAACACGGTCATCGCCGCCGACTCCGACGTGGATGAACTCGAACGAAAAGTCGATCAAATCGGCATGGAAATCCTGGTCCGATTCCATCCAGTCGCCACGGACCTGCGCTTGATCATCGCCTCCATGAAAATCAGCACCAGTCTTGAGCGCATCTCTGATCATGCCGTGGGTATCGCAAAACGCGTGCGAAAAATCAACCAAGCCCAACCCATGCAAGAAGTCCAATGGCTCGAACCCCTCTATGCCCAAGCCTACGCCCTGTTGCGCGATGCGATGGACTCCTACACCAACCACGATAAGCTCCTCGGCCAGGCACTCCACGAAAAAGACCGGGAACTCGACCGCCTCCACAAACAACTCACCCGCACCCTCAGCAGCCAACTCGAGGTTGCCAACGGCCGCTCCGCCGCTTGGCTCCACCTGATATTTATCGCAAGGTCGCTAGAACGCATCGGCGATTTGTCGGTGAACATTGGCGAGGAAGCCGTCTTCCTTGAGAGTGCGATCAACATCCGCCACGAGTACCGCAAGCCGCTGCCCGAAAATCAACTGCCATCAACATGAGCCTGATCCTTGTCATTGAAGATGAAATTGATATTGCAGACCTCATTGCCCTGCATTTGCAGCGCGATGGCTTCACCCACCTCCTCGCCCACGACGGCATCAGTGGCCTGGCCCTCGCCAAAGCCGAGCGACCCGACCTTATTCTGCTAGACCTGATGTTGCCCGGGATGGATGGGGTGCGGGTGTTCAAGGAATTGCGCCGTGAACCGCGAACGCTTCGCACCCCGGTGATCATGCTCACGGCCCGTGCCCAGACAGAGGACCGCGTGGCAGGACTCGAACTCGGTGCGGATGATTACATCACCAAACCCTTCTCACCCAAGGAATTGCTGCTGCGCATCAAATCGGTGCTCAAACGCAGTGAAGTCCCCAACCAGCGCCAAACCCTCTGTGTCGCACCATTTCGTTTCGATCCGACTGCCCTCCAGTGTTACATCCACAACGAGCCACTCGACCTGACACTCACCGAATACAAGCTGCTCCAGCACCTCTGCGAACACGCCGGCCAACCCTGCGATCGCAACGAACTGTTGCGCTCAGTCTGGGGTTACAGTGATGCCGCAAACTCCCGCACCCTCGACACCCACGTCAAACGCCTGCGCGCCAAACTCGGCCCCCACGCCGACACTCTCGAAACCGCCCGCGGCACCGGCTACCTGCTGCGCATCAGCCCACTGCCCTAGAGTTCTTGAAGAGTTGAATCAGTTTCAGTTAGATCAAGTTTTCTGATCTTGGGCGTTCGGCGAGCTCAGCCGAGCCGTCTTGGAGCGTTGCGTCTTGGGGCTCTGAGGCGCAGCCCCTCAAGCAAATACGCCATGATAAGAGCGTTTACTCAGACGTTTTTGCTGGCCGCCCCCGTCAGGAGTGCTGTAGTTTTCGAATTATGGATAGGGACCGTCCAATCAAACGCGCCGATTCCACCCTCCTGAATGGGTGCCAGCGGGATTGCGGGGCGATGATATGGCCCGAATCCATCATGAAACATTGGACAACAACCCGGAACCCCTCATCAGCAAGCCAACGCAAATGAGCCGACAAGCACGAAAGAACAACGATATAGAACAACATGAAACTATTAGATCTAATTGCAGATTTTAAGGGGTTTTTGAAACACTTTGCCCTCTTAGCAGTGGCAGGCGCGCCCTGCATCGCTGGAAGGGCGCAGGCAATGCACGCGGTGGACCTAACGAGTGATGGCGGATTTGGTTACAATAACACGTTCAGCGTCGGCTGGGATTTTTCGATCAGCCAGTCGGTCACGGTCACGGCGCTGGGGCAATTCGATCCAACGACGAACACGCCTCAAGCCAACACGGTGGCGATCTATCAAAGGGGCGGAGCCAAGCTGGTCGAGACGAGCGTTCTTGCCACCAGTCCTGCGGAGGCGAGCGGCAATTATTCGGCGCGCTACGCCGTGATCGCCCCATTGGTGCTGCCACCCGGCAACTATGTGGTCGTGAGCACGCAAAACACCGTAGACTTTGTCTCTCCCTTTGGAAATCCGACAGCAACCTTGGGGCTCGGGATCACCTGGAACAAGGGCGTGGCGCTCGGCTCTGGGTCTGCGGCCGGGCCTTTGCCGGCCACAGCTCCGGCAAGCTGGCCGATTGAGAATACCACTCAATTTCGCTATTTCGGTCCGACCTTCAAATACGATCCAGCGCCGACGTCAACTCCTACCATCTTCGTTCAGGGGGCCCTATCAGGCATGATCAGCACCTATGGATCGGCATCCTCAACCCCGAGCAGTTTCACGGTATCCGCAGT
>JBAXCM010000030.1:0-18984 GCA_037141475.1 Verrucomicrobiota bacterium
CTGGCATCCCGGCCGGTTTTGATAACTCATGAGCAAACGGTCCGGATTGATCTTCACCACATTGAGAGTGACAAAAGAGTGAAGTGTTAGCCGGAGCATCATGCGTGTTATGTTTTTCTTCATGGCTGCAAGGTGACGAGAGTGTCGGCCGGGATCGGCTGGGAGAAAATCCGGTTGCAGTCCCACCCTGCCTCACGTGCACCACCAAAGAACAAACGCACCTCGCCGCCAGTCGCTTCGCACCACAGGAACGGAGTCACCTGTCCATGAGAATTCAGCGGCGTACCGGAATTTAGCACGAGAAATCCTCGCGCCGTCCAGCGCAATCCGTCCGCGCTCACCGTGCATTGGGTTCCCTGGTGTGATTCGTAAACCGTCAGATAGCGTGAACCTATATGCGCCACGTGGACAGCCCCGGCCCCAACCTGAAAGGCCGGCTCACGGCCATGCCTTTGCCAATGGATTCCATCTGCGGATTCCGCGTATCCCACACTGCGCTGGGAGGTGGGTGACTTCGGCACACCGGTTGCCGAGGCGTCTGGAGGAAGATCGGCGCGGCCATCATACCACATTTTGAAGCGGCCGTTTTCATGCACACCGGATTCGGAAGGATCATCTCCTTCCAGGATCACCAGGGGTTGCTTCGTCACGGCACCGCCGGTCCCCTGCGGAGGAGCGGCTGCAATGACACTGAGCGTCAGCGCCATCATGAGCAGAATTGGCGACACGAATATTTTCATGCGGTTACCGGTCTCTCTTCTGTCACTCATGGCTGCCTCCTCAACCAGGTGGTCACAACACCGCCACCTTGGCTGGCATCGCAAAAAGGCACCAGCACAATTTTGGTTGGAGCGCCGTCCGCGATGGCATCCAATTGATAGGCTTGTCCACCGATCCAGTCCTTCGGCAGCGCTCCTTCCACTTCCTTTAGTTCGACGGGCACTGACGCTATTGAAACCTTTGCCGCATCGACGGTGTTGAGCGCTTGATCGAAGGCAAGAACCTGCGGCCCGCGTTTGATGGCCACTTGTCCCGGATAGCTTTTCCCGCCATCAAGAATCGTGACCGGCATGGTGAAACTCACATCAATCTTGTCACTTGTTTTCCAAAGCCGGTCAATCGTCACCATTGCGGGTGAATTAACGGCCAGCTTCACGTTGTTCACTGAAACTGCGAAGTCCGCAGTCCAATAAGGAATGCGCAATTGGAGAGCAAACCGTGTCTCTGAAGCAGGATCCACGGTGATGGAAACCTGTCCATCCGCAGGAAAACGGGTCTCCGTTTTGAAGGCAACGGATGTCTTACCCACGGTGGTCTTGAACACCCCTGGCTGATAGAAGAGAATGGCAGGGTTGTTCTCAAGGGTGCCGTCGGCAAACTGGGGAATCATGGCGATCCCCCGCGGAATACTCGACATGCAGCAGCAAATGTTAGCACCGTAAGGTTTTTTGCCCATCAACGGGGTGTAGTAGCTGACATCGCCGTTGCGCGGGTTCTCGGCACCAAACAGGTGGTTGTAGACCGCGCGTTCCAATTCGTCCAGAAACTCGGTTTTGCCAAGCAGCGCAAACAACTGATAGTTGAATTGCATCCAGGTCGTGGTGACACAACCTTCAGCCATGTTGGCGTCCACTCCGGCGGGTAATTCGTGGTCGCCCTTGAAATACTCATGTGAACTGGAGGACCCGGTAATATAGAGGCGGTTTTCCGTCACATCCCTCCAGGCGGTCAAGACCGGCTTCAGGTAGTATTCGTCGCCGGTCACTTTGTACAATTTCACCAGGCCGGTCAGGATGGAAAGCATTTCATACGCCTTGCCATTGGCGGTCTTATCTACCCTGCCCAACGCATTGAGCGATGAGATGATCTTGGGGCCATTGGGCTGGTCGAAGCTACGGACGATATATGTGCAAAAGTCCAGATACTTCGCCTTGCCGGAATACCGGTACAAAT
The DNA here is from genome assembly GCA_037141475.1 of Verrucomicrobiota bacterium. GTDB lineage: Bacteria > Verrucomicrobiota > Verrucomicrobiia > Verrucomicrobiales > Akkermansiaceae > Luteolibacter. Next base: position 1,954 of record JBAXCM010000030.1, read on the forward strand.
CCACCATGGGATCAAGGATGCTGGTCGTGGCCATGCCGACCATCGTGCCGACATCCTTGCCATCGCCTTCCATGATGATGTCCTTTTGACCCGGGTTGGTTCCAAACGTCGAACTCATCAGATCACCTATCCTCTCTGCGGCCTCAAGCGCAGGCTTGTACCCGGACAACCGGTAATAGCTCAACAAGCCGATCAAACAATACTTGTGCGTCCACCCGTCCCATCTGGTCCAATACTTGTTGGACGCGTAAGTGCCCAAATATCCATCGCTCAATTGGCAGGCAATCAATTGCTGGGCCATCCGATCGATCAAGGCCTTGAGTTCCGCATCGTGTGAGTATTGATAGCTGTTGCACGCCGCTTCGAGGAATTTCCCGATGTGTTCGCCGATGTAGGGTTGCTTTCCGGGCCGGTTTACAAACCCGGACAACAACTTTTGTTCTTCCACATGTTTAAGCCGCAGGTTGATATTGGCATCCAACCGGAGGCCCAGCCAGCCGGTGATGAGCTGTTCGTTAAAGGTTGCGTTTAGGAAACGGTCTTTGGTGAGTGGTGCAATCACCGGATCTGCCTGGTGATACTCGAGATCCTGATATCCGTAAACCGCATTCAGAACCGGTGGATCTGAATCAAATCCGGCGACTTTGATTGTATAAACAATCTTTAACAGTTTCACATCCGCCTTGTATTCAAAATCGAACAGGTTTTTACCGGTATTCAATACCGCTTCTTTGCGCGTAGCAAACAACTCCCGGCCCGCGCCATCCTGGAAGCTGGCAATCACCGTTGCCGGTTGGGGTTTGCTCAACTTGTTATCGACCCGCAATGCAAAATTCTCCGCCTTGTCTTTTGGCAAAAACCGGTTGGTCAACTCCTTGCCGACAGACACTTCCAGGAAGTGGGCGGGAAGCGTCTCGGTCAAGACGGGAACTGGCTTGAATCCCGCCCATGGGTTGTGGTGAACGCGGACTGCCAGGCAATTCACCTTGTCAAAATGCAGATCCGACTCATGGATCAGATAGAACCGAGCCGCCCCTGTATCCTCCTCGGTTTTACCGATTTCCCTGCCATTCACCCAGCAGACATCCTGACCCATTACATCAGGGAAATTCAGGGTCAGGGTTCCGGTTTTTGCAGCGAGTGACTTGAATGAATCCGGGATCACAAAGCGGGTCCTGTACCAACGGGTGTCGGTGGGCGCAGGGCCTATCGGACAACCACGCGATCGAGCGACATCCGCTTCGGTCCAATCCTTATCGTCAAAACCCGGATCGCTATACTGTGCGCTGTCCGAGATCGTATGTTTCCACTTCCCCTCTAGCAGGAGCCGGTGGGAATCAGATTCGTCTGCTGCCCGAGCGCCGAGCGCCAGCCCGGAAATGATTAGAATTGCTGACAAGCATGATTTCATATTTTCATAGCGTACTCCATGCCTCTTCTCTATTCCGCCCCATCCACCACGCAGCGGAAACCCAGGGTGGCGGCGCGGTCCCTGCTGGGGGCCATGAGCAGCAGCTTGCCGTGGGTGTTCAACTCGATCTTGTTGGGGAAAAACCAGATCGAGCCTTGTGGATGAAAGTAGCTGCCGCCGCGGAGGATTCCTCCGCGTGAATGTTCGTCGAGATATTCATCCGTCCACTGCCAGACATTGCCGACCATGTCCATGACGCCAAACGGACTGGCACCCTTGGGGAAGGCATCCACATCCGTCGGCGGCCTCAGGACGTTTTTATCCTTACACTCAGGGGGAATCGCCTCGGCGTTTGGAGTGCTGCCCCACGGATAGAGGCGCCCATCACCGCCCTGCGCGGCGTATTGCCACTCGGTTTCATGCGGCAGGCGTTTGCCGGCCCACGCGGCATATGCCCGGGCATCTTCCAGCGATACCCAGGTAACCGGTTTTTTACCCCAGCCTTCCGGATAAGTGCCGTTCTTCCAGTCTTTCAGGAAATTGCCATCATCGCGCGGATGAAAATTTGCCGCATCGACGAATTTCTTGAACTCTTCGTTGGTCACCGGATAGGTGTCGATGAAGTAGGGCTTCAGCGTGACCGGGTGGCTATGGTAGCGGCGCGGCGAATCTTCCCACGGGTATTGCACATCGGTACCAATCGAGTTGAAGCCCTCGATTTCGATGCCCTCGACCTTGAAATTAAAGCTGCCCCCGGGGATCCGGGTCATGCCCGCCGGCGCCGATTTGGCAGGCGCGGTGGCGGCGATGGCCACCTGTTCTTGAGGCAGGAATTTCCATTCACCGGAGAAATCTGCCAGATGCTTGGCCGAGTAGGTGCGCATCTTGTCGAGCAGCGCGGTCAATTTCGGATCCGCTGCGCCGCTTACGGCCAACACCGAACCGAAGCCGTATCCTTCCATCTCGAAACTTACGATCAGCTCCTGGCCCTCCTGCGCGGGCTTCAGCTCCACGCCGTGCCAGAGGTCGAAATAGCGGACGCCGGGGCTTGCCGGCACACGCAGCTGCGGGCCTTCAATCTGATAGGGGAAACGGTTGATGAGGGTCCAGAGCGTTGCATGCGCGCCGGGGAAGCGGCTGGCAAAAACCCCTTTCTGCAATGTCGGCGTGTGCGGTTCCCAATCGCGGCTGATGAGCAGGTCCGGATAGGCGCGCTCGATGGTGGCGGTCCGGCGCAGGGCTTCACCATCCCGGGGGGTGAACCCATTCCAGATGCACCAGACACTTTCCCAGGATTCGTAGCCGGTGCCTTTGAAGAACGCGCTCTGCAGATCCTGGTTCCGATCCCGTGCCCAGCGATCGCAGATGTTGACCATGTGCCGGGGCTCCAGCCATTTGTATTTGCTAACGGGAGGGATATAATAGTCCATGGCAAACGTATTCTTGGCTGGCGTTCCCCAATACCCCCACCCCATGTTGATCCATGGCAGTTCCTTTTCCCCGGCCGCCACCGCTCCCTCCGGCTCGAATGCAAGGATGTTGCCGCTCTTATCCGATTCGGTCCGAAACGTATAGTCCTTACCCATGCTTTGCATCGTGTCGCCGTTGACGCCGTCGGCACCGATCGTTTTCATATCACGGGCGATCGCCGTCGGAATCGTCACCCCTTCGTCGCGCACTCCCGTTGTCCACCAAGGCATCGTGGGGAAAAGCACATGGACGCCACGCCGATGGAAATCCGCCACCATCTGCTTCAAGGCGGGAAGTCCGCCCGGCAGCGAGCGGAGTTGGTCAAAGGGATTCTGGTTATCGATGCCGATATTGGGATAGACGTGCCAGATCAGCACCGCATCAATGCCACCGTAGCGCTTTTCCAGATCATCCAGGTATCGGTCCACCGTGTACTTGCCAGCCACCGGATCATAGAAATAGCGATCCTCGACCATCATCTGAGGCTGGACAAAGGCGCTATGGCACCACTGGAGTTCCGGCCGATCATATTCGGTGCCGTAATACTGGATGTCCACCAGCTTCAGTTCGCGCCACTTTTTCATGTCCGCGAGCCAACTGGTGATCGAGGCATTGTCCTGGTTAGGTCCCGGGATCGTCTGGGCTGCCATCTTGAGTTTGCTTTCCAACGGCGACAGCGGGCTTTCGGCCGGGTTGGGCGAAGATGTCAGGGCCTTGACCCCGCCGGCGACGGGCGAGCGGTAAACCGTTAATCCAGCGCTGGACGAAAATGACTGCTCCGGATTGTCACCACAAGCAGGCCGTCCGATGACGCGCACCGCCAGTGCGGTCACCGGCGACGCGAGGGTGCAGGCGAACCGGCTATCGTTCTGGATACTCTTGCTATCGGTGGCGGTGGTGGCGGGGTAGTCCGTTAGTTCACCCACCATCTTCCATGGACCGTCTTTCACAGCCTGCACCTGCACCTGGGGTTTTCCCTTCGAGGTATCGAACCACCCGCCGTCATGAAAGATTGAGCCGTGGGTGAAGACCACCCAGCCCACGGGAGAGAGTTTGGCAAGGGTCAGCGCATACCAATCCTGCTCCTGTTTGGTGCCGTCAAAGGTAGTGACCACCCTGCCTTCGATCAGCGACCCTTGCACGTTGCCAGCACGGGAACGGCTTTCGGCAGCGGTGGGCAGACTGCCGTCAACTCCCCATGCCGGCATGGTCGCTAGCATGAGCGCGAGGCTCAAACCGAGATAGCTATACTTACTTGTCTTCATGTTGTTTGGTTGTTTTCCATTTTAGATTTCTTTTACCGGCAGCCAACGGATTCCTGATTCGTGAGGCGGTGTCCACTGAACGCCATACCAAGCATGCCCCGGCACGTCCCGGAAACCTGAGGTGGATGCCAGCACGCCGTAACCCCACTTCGGCCGTTCATCCTTGGGCGGTAATGATTTGGGTTCCAGCGGCATGCTCCAATGCGTATCGCCCAGATAAAAAAATGGCGTGCCGTCCGCATACATGAAATAACGCACACTTGGCGCGGTTCTGAGGAAGCCGTGCCGGTAAATTTCGAGCGATCCCTGATAGCGATTCGCCCCTACGGTTCCGCGCTTGTCATGCAGTCCGCCGTCCGAGCTATCCGTGCAGGTCGACACATATTTCCAGACACCGCACTCGGTTGGCGCAAAGCGCCCTTTCCACGTCCTGCCGCCGTCCCAGAACCCGGGCCCCGCATATTGTTTCCCGGACGGCGACGTGAATAGCACATTCAGCTCCGCGGCATTCAGCCGATCAGGGTAGGTTTTGGCACTCTCGAACGTGATCTCCGCCGCCCGCCAGGTTTCGGTTAGCACATCCACCATGGACGGCAGTATCGTTGGCGCAGCGGAGGCCGCTTCGCCGGCATGCAGCACGTCCGGCAAAGCGAACACCAGCACCGTGCAGTATCGGATAGAACTTTTCATCGCACCTACTTCGTTTGCTGTTTCCTTGCTTTGGCAGCCTCCGGAAGCGTGTCGAGATACGGTTGCAGCCACGCCGGCGGATGGGCGTTTTCTTTCTCGCCTAGAACGAGCAACGGATTATCCGGAATGTTCAGGTGTTTTTCCGGCGGACGACGCTCGGCGACGAGTTGTTGGATCCTCGCGTTGAGCTTTTGGTAAATATCCGGGTGTTTGGCGGCCATATCGGTCTTCTCGCCAGAATCGTTAGACAGGTCGTAAAGCTCCTTGCCGACGAGCTTCCAAGGCTCCTGGCAGATGGACATTTCGCCCATCTCCCCTCTGCCGCCGTTGGGAAGATTGTGCACTACTTCCGTGCGCGGTGACGGCTTCCTGCCGGTAAACACATCCCACATGTCCATGCCGTCGAGGGGCAGTGGCTGATCGAGCGAACCACCCGCCAGTTTCAGAAGCGTTGGATAGAGATCCGTCACATGCACCATGCCATCGACCATCTTGTTAGCAGGCACATGGCCCGGCCAATGGATGATGCAGGGCACCCGCACGCCGCCTTCGCACGTGGAGCCTTTGCCTCCCCGGAAAGGCGGATTTTCATTGGCACCGCCATTGTCGTTGAAGAAGACGATCAACGTGTTATCCAACACGCCCTTGGCATTCATCGCCGCGATCATTTTCCCGATGGCCGTGTCCATGGACTCCAGCGTCGCCAATTCCTGTGGGGGCGCGTTCTTTCCCAGCCTCGGTGCCGCCGCGGCCAGTTTGCGATACTTATCCACCAACCTGGGCGGCGCGTCGTATGGCGAATGCATGGCATTAAACGCCACATAGTAAAAGAACGGCCTGTCATTGTTGCGGGCGGCCATCAGACGCTCGAACTCGCGGGCAAAGAGATCCGTGGTGTAGCCGTCCTCGCGGATGGTTTCACCGTCGCGGTGCCAATCATACCAAAGGCCGCGGGTTTTGCCGTTATATGAGATCAGGGCGCCGTAGAGACCGTAGTGGTGATCAAATCCCCGCTGGAGAGGCAACTGGCGTTGATACCAGTTTCCGAGATGCCATTTGCCAATGAGGGCGGTGTCGTAGCCGGTTTGCTTTAGGGCCTGGGCGAGCGTGCGCTCGTCGGGCAACATTCCCGCAGTGTCATTGCCATGGGAACGTTCCTCCATGCCGTTGCGAAACGGATACCTGCCTGTTAGAAAAGCCGCTCGCGTCGGCGAACAGACCGAATGCACATAGAACCGTGTTAGTCTCGTGCCTTCCTTGGCGAGCCGGTCGAGGTTGGGCGTCTCGCACGGTCCGCTATTGAACCCGGGGTAATGCCAGTTCATGTCATCCGCCAGAAACACCACGATGTTCGGCTTTGGGATTTGTGCATCAGTCGCGAGCAGCGTGGCCGGCAAAGCCAGCAGCAGGGCGGAGCAGATTGTGACTCTATGTTTCAAGGAGTTTGCTGTCATTGGTGAACGGATGAATGACGGTTTCCTAAGGCGACTTCGGCTTTACGGTGACGTCGCTGATCTTGTCCAACCAGGAACCGTCTTTCGTGGTGCCGTAGAACCCGAGACTCAGACTTCCCGAATTGGTGATCTTGTGGGTCAGAGTATAACTTTTCCAACTATCGGCGGCTACCTCGGTGGTGTCGTATGTGGTGGGGTACCGCGTTCCGCCGACATCGAAATAAGCAACCGCTTGACCACCGGGCGAGGCTTTTGCCCTCCCGAGCCAGAAGGTTACCGTAAGCGTGTCACCGGCGGCAACGTTGCGCGGCAGGTACTGGGCGAGCGGGTGATCGACCGGCGTGTCATCCGTGCTGATCAGCGCGGCCCACTCGCCGCCGCCATCGACGGTGCGGGTGAATGCAGCTCCAGTTACGACCTGAAGTTGCTGGAAATTCGCTGGAGCGTCCAGAGTGCTCCACGGGCTGCCGAACTTGGCCCAGGGACCTCCAATGGATTTGCCAGGAGTCTCAAAGCAGCCGTTCATCACCGGAACCTGCAACATGCCAGGATCCAGGACTTTCAGTGGCAGTTGGAGTGTCGCCTTGCCGATGCTGCGCCGCATCTCATTGGTGCTGTCGCCGCCGGGACCGTCGTAGAAAACATACAGTTTGTCACCAACCGGAACCACTGAGGGCATGCCGATGCACTTATGGCTCCAGGTGCAGTTGGAGCCGTCGAGCACGATTGCCTTGCAGGCCGGATTCCAGACATTGAGGTTCGTGGTCCAATAGACCCACACTGCGTCCGGACACGAATCGCCAATATGGTTGGTGAACAGGAACCAGGTATTGCTGGTCGGCTCGAAGAACATCGAGGTGTTCTCAAGGTTTTCGGTAATGGGCAATGCTGGCGAGGGGTCGAGCGTCCACTCGCCGTTGAGATCCTTGGTGCGGGCGATGGAGATCGTCCGCCGCACTTTGGCATCCGCGCAGCCGAAGAACATCATGTACTCGTTGCCCTGCTTGAGGATATGACCGGGATAGGCGGACATGGAATAATACGTGCCCTCTTTCGTGCTAAAGGGAACCGGATTGTATCGCTTCGTCCAGGGACCTGCCGGAGACGTGCTCGTCGCGTGCAATGCCAAATAGGGAGCAATGGGAATCTTTTCGACACCTCCCGTGGTGTTGGGAGTGCCGAGATAATACATATGCCAAAGGTTACTGTCGTCCTTGATAATCCAGGGCGAGCAAGCGGCGGCGGAATCGGCCCCGCCGGGTCCGAAGTCGAGCAGGGGCCCCTTCCGCTCCCACGTTTTCAGATCCTTGCTCACCGCCAGGCACGATACCCAACCCTTGGCGCCGGCACCGTCATAGTATAGATAGTACGTTCCGTCCACGTAATTGATCAGGGCCTCGCGGGCATTCATGGAATCGCACTGATCCGGCCCCTTGCCATATTCCAGGAACATGCCCTGGTCCACGGCGTTCAGGCGGTACGAGGGATAGGGGCGGCCATCCGCGTAGCTAACAGGACTCTCGACCACAACCAGGCCCGTGCCGGACGTGTTGGTCGCGTTGGGTTTGGTTGCCGCCGATGTGAGCGGGGCGCTCAAGCCTATCAGGGCCATCGCCAACCCGCAAACCTGGGGCATCTGCCGGAGATCCACAGGCACGGCGGCGTGGCTATGGGCGGGAATGCTGTGCTTGCCGATGAACTTCATGTGTTGCTTCGAATTGTTGTGCTAGGTATATGCTACTTCTCAAACGCCTGCAATTCGGCGCAGTAACCGCAAACCAGTCCTCCGTCGCAGGCTTGTTGAACCGGGAGACAATAAATGTATGGACGTCTTCGGCAATGGCACAGGAAACCTTTCTCGGCACTGGTGTTGCGGCATTTGCAAGCGGAGGGATTGCCGCCGCAGTGCACAGAATTGTCAGCATGATCTTATTCATTTTGTTCCTTCTTCCGTAACCGACTGAATTACCACCGGCCCCAGCAGGCCGGACGGAAACAAACCGGATCTATCTGGAGGATTTGCAGGATTAATCGGGCTGAACGCGATATTGCTGTGGGTGTAGCGCTTCTCCTCCGGCAACGAGGCGTCCCCGATCCGGCGGTTCGGCCACAGATTGATCACATCGATCTCCAATTCATTGGCTCCGGTCTTCACCGCAGCACTTATCTCCACGCGCCACGGTGCCGTCCACACGATACCCAAATCCTTGCCATTGAGCTTCACCCGTGCGGTGTATTTCACGGATCCCAAAGAGAGGTAGAGCGGAACGCGATTGCCGGACCCGCCGGCAAAGTTGAAGGTCTTGTGGTAGATCGCCGTGCCTGAGTATAACTTGATCCCTTCCTCGGGCCGCTTGATCCAATCATCAAGCTTCTCGAAATTCACCTTGCCAGGTCCACCCCACTTCGGATCGAAGGTCACCTGCCACGCTCCCGCAATTTCCTGCACCGTCTTCAACTCCGGGAAGTTCTTTCCCGCTCTATTCTGGATTCCGGTTTCCGGTTTCTGGTTTCTATCTTGGAACACCACGAACGCACTCTCAGACGGCCCGAATTCCAGCGGCACTTCGGTAATTCCGTCTGCCAAACTCTTGTGCTCATTGAGTTCGCGCACCTGGCCGGTCACCGGATTCCACAATTCCACACGCGCTCCGCTGGCGCGGAAGTTACACGTCACCTGCTCGGCGCGGTCCATCCGGTTGGCGACATAATAGATCTCGGTGCCCTTGTCGCTGCGGTGGATCCAGTCGATGTAGGTGTCGGGCTTGCCGCCGGCATAACTGAAATCAGGATTGATCTTGGCCTTGGTCAGCAGCTCGCGCGGCGTGATTCCCCACACCACACGGCCTTCGCCGACGACGTGCTCCTTGACCGTCTTGCCATCGCAATTACCCCACAATTCCGTGGCCAATGCCTTCACTTCCTGATCACAACGCGGATAGTCTGTTAGCCCAGGTGCCGCCACAGGCTTTGGGCCGACCAGCGTCATGCCGTCGCTTACCAGCTTCTTGAGTTTGCGCAGCACCTCGACGGTCATGGTCGTGCTCTCGGGAAGGACCATCATCCGGTAAGTCATGCCATCGGGCAGCACGATCATGCCGTTCTTAACATTGATACGTGTTAGAATGATCTCCGTATTGCAAACATCATAATCATAGCCAGCCCCGAGCCCCGGTTCGACATGCTTGGGCTGGACGAAATTGGGGCATTGATCGCCATTATAGAACAACACATCGGCCGCAAAAAGTCCCTGGCGCAGCATGTGGCTGCAGCGCGCGATGTAATCATTGAAGCCGCGCACCTGGCTCCACCAGGTGACCTTGCGGTTGAAATAGGTCCCGGAGCAGAATTCCTCGCCGGGATATCCCTCATCGCTGCGGGTGGCGCTGGAGAAGACGAAGAAGCTGTTGAATCCCTCGCAGAAAGCCCGGTCGGCGGTGGGTTTGAGCGAAGCCGGATATTCCTCCCAGTGGAAGTGTTGCAGGGCGGAAAATGCTTCGGCGGCCACGATGGGCTTGCCGTAGAGGTGACCCGCCGAGGCGGCCTGCTTGGCCGACTTGTTCTGCTTATCTTCGGTCCAAAGCCCACACTGCCAGAATTCGCCCATGGGAATGGCGGTGCGCCCCAGGTTTTTGAGGCCGTCCAGCGACATCCACTTCGGACAGCACTGACCACCTGCCTCGCTCTGCTGGATGATACCCTTGGCTTCCGCCAGCGTGGTTAGGCGGCCAAAATAGTGCTCGGCCACGCAATCGGCCACAGTCCTGCGGTAATCGTAGAGGAAACGGTCGGTGAACTCAGGACTGCCCAGTTCCCAACCCGCCAGCGCCGGCAGATACGGCACAGGATCATAGCCGCGCAATTTCTTGAAATCATCGCGGAAGCCCGCCGACCAGTTAGGCAGCTTCATTTCCCAACTGTCAACCTGCAGCGAGCGGAAGACCTTGCCCGTCAATGGGCCAGCTTCCTCAATGAGCGGTGCGCCGGCATGGGCGAAGTGGAAATCCATGGCCGCGGAATCCAAGGGGTCGGCTTCCAGCCCTGACCCGGTTGGCGACGACCAACTGGTCACATCCCCCGTCATGGTGTAGCCGGTGCGCAGGATGGTCCACTTGCCTTCCGGGACATCCCACTCCAGCACGCCATCGGCCGAGCATTTGGCGGTTAGATCAATGATGGATTTCAGGGTGACGGTCGCACCCGCTTCAGCCGGTAGCAACGGCTTCATCGGCTCGGCGCATATTTCCTTGATAGGAGTCTTGACCGCATCACCGAAGGAGTCCTGGACGAGCTTATACGTCAACTGCTTTTGCCGGTCCGGGCTGGATTTAGTAGAAACGTTGGGGAACGCCTGGACGGCGATATCGCGATAGAATTTAGGATCGCCAGGCTGTGTCAGTTTCTCTTTGAAATGCTTGGGCCCGGTGACCACCACTTCCGAACTGACCTGTTTCTTACAGCCGAACTCGGGCTTGATCCATGGCCCGCCGGCATTCCAGCCGCTGCATAAAATCGCGCTGACGCCCAGGCCGAGCCGCTCGGCTTCTTTGACCGTGTGCTTGAACAGGGCCCGCCATGCCGGGCTCATATAATCAGGGCCTTTGCCCCCAACTCCCGGACCGCTGATGCTGTAAACAGTCACGCCGCCGATGCCTTGGGCCTTCATTGCTTCCAAGTCGGCGGTGATGCTTTCGCGGTCCACCTTGTCACCCAGCCAGAACCACCACGTCCACATCCGCGCCGATTCCGGCGGCACGGCAAATTCATTCTTCAGATCGCCGGCCATCAGCATGCTGCTCCAGCAAAATCCTAACGATGCTGTTAGATAAAATATTTGTTTCATGACTCTTTCTTCTCGTTCGCTATTGAGTACCGACCCGTGAAGCTCTACCGATTCGCTGAGCCCTCGCACTTCACTTCGTTTTCGACGCGCAGTTGAACCGGTCCGAGCAGGCCGCCAGGGAGCAAGGCTGCGTCTTTCCTGAAATAGTTATAGGTCACAAAGCACTTGCGATCCTGCGACGGCCGCGGTTGGTTTTTCACAAACCAATCCGGATAGGTTTTCAAACACCGCCCGCCAAAGTCGCGAAACCCCTCCCATTCATCCCATTTGCAATCTTCGGGCTCCTGCTCGTCGCCAATGAGTCGGTTGGCCCAGGTATTGGTCACCCCGATCTCTAACCTGTTTACGCCGGCTTTCAGGGCGGTCGTGATATCCATGCGGAAGGGCGGATACCAGGCCACACCCAGCGAGCGGTCGTTGACTTTGATGGCAGCCATCTCATGCACGGTGCCTAGGTCCAGGATATAGCGCTGACTCGGGCGCAGTGCGTCGAGCTGGATCTCCTTGCGGTAGCTGGCGGTGCCTGAAAAATACTTGATGTTAGGGTCGCCATTCTCGCTCCAGGAGCGCAGTTCTGGGAAAGTTGCTTGGGCGGGAGTGCCCACAACCGGCGCGAAGGCGACCTGCCACGGCCCGGCCAGCGGGATTGGCGCAACAGCATCAAGCGCGAAGGTCGCACGCTTGCCGGAAGCGAACACGATTTCGCCGCGACACGTTGCGGCGCTGCGCACGACGACCTTGCCAGCCTCATCCAGCCGGGTCGTGTATGGGGTTTTGTCGGCGGCGGCGATTTCAGTAGCGTGGTCGGTCGGTGCCGGTTTGCGGAACACCACAAAGATCGACTCGTGCGCGTCGAAGTGCAGCGGAAGGTCCGTGCGGCCTGCGGCGGTTTTCCACACGGCAGCGGCTCGGGACGTGCCGTCCAGGGCCTGCCAGAATTCCGGCAATTTGCCGGTAACGCGGAAGGAACCGGTGAAGTCGCGCGCCTCATCGCTGGTATTCGCCAGGAAGAAAATATCCGTCTCGCCATCTTTTCTGGTCGTCGTACGGATGTCGGCTCCGGGGGTTGTCACGGCGGGTGCGGGGAGCGTAGCCTTGGTTAGAACCTTCGGGTTGCTCCAGAGCTCCTCGCCGAGTTTCCGGACCTCGGCATCTGCGCTCGGATAGCCGGAAAGACTGGGGGATCGCAGCGGCTTCTGTCCGGCAATGGCCCCACCAGCGGCCACCAACATCTTGAGCGCCCGGGCGACTTCGGGCAGCATCACTTCCTTGGGGGGCAACTGGAGGAATGGGTAGCACCGACCACTGGGCAGCACGATCATGCCGTCCTTCACGTGCAGGTCGCCGCGCAGCAACGCGGTGATCGGGATGGAGTCGGCGCCGGCGGGAGAATGCTCAAGCGCCAGGAAATCGGCGACGCCCTCGCCGCGCTGGAGCAGTGCCTGCACCCGGCCGAGGTAAGCGAAATAGGCTTTGCCGGGTTCGAACCATGTCTGGTTGCGGCCGAAATGCGTGCCCCACCAACCCATACCGATGCCGGGTTTGTATCTATCGTCGAACGGCTGATGGACCCAGTGGTGCAGAGCCACGCGATTGACGCCGCTGGCATAGGTTCCGTCGCTGCAGGTTTTCAAGAATGCCGGGGTCTCGCTCCACCGGCTGAGCGGAGGCATGCCGGTGAATGATTCGGCAGCAATGACACGGTGTCCGGCGGCGCGGCCAGCAGCCACGATGTTATAGTCAATGCCGCCCTGGCCACCGGTCCAGAATTCGCCCATTGGCGTGTCTGTCAAAGCCGAGCCGGCAATGATATCAAACGGCCCGCTGTAAGGTTCCCAGTTAAATGTCATGCCCGCCGCATGAATTGCATCGGAACCGGTGCGAAAGCCTTCAAGAAACAGCGTTTTGATCACATCCAGATAATCCCATTCGAAGCGTGCAGTCTGGTCCGCGCCAGCCACGATGCGGGCTTCTTCCTTCCGGCCTTCGGTGACGAGCTGGTTCATGGTCATCAGCCACGGCAGCGGATCGTAGCCTTTCCGCCGCTTGAATTCCTCACGAAAATGGGCGTTCCAGTTCTGGTCGCCGGCCTCGTAGCTGTCGATGAGGATATGGCGGAGACTCTTGCCTACGAGAGGGCCCAGGTTCTGCTTGAGCGGTTCGAGCACCTGCTTCCAGTGATAGTTGTTTTGTTCAACCGACATCTTGTCCACCTCGAAGGCCTTGTTGATCATATCGTCGGGAACCGGATTGCATTGATGTCCGCTGAACGCGTAGCCGAGACGATAGACGTTCCATGCGCCCGCCGGGGCATCCCAGACGAGGTGGCCCTTCGCATCCATTTTATTAGTCAGGTCGATGATCTTGTCCAGCGGAATCATGCCTTCGGCGGGCACGGCGAACACTCCGATGTCAACCAGTTGAGTGCCGGACAGCGGCAAATCCACAGCGACTTGCTTGCCGCCCTGGACCTTCTCCATCTTGCGCACCAGTTGTTGCATCCCGCGTTCGGGAGTGATCCACGGACCGCCGGTCGTCGAGTATCCGACACAGTCATGCATGCCAAGCTCAAGCCCCAGGCGGTTGGCTTCCGCGGCGGCGTGCTTCATCATTTCCCACCACTTCGGACTGCGATAGGTAATTTCGGGCCAGGGACAATTGGCGGTTGGTTTGGCACCGACGGTCACCGCGGAGGTGAGGTGAAAAATCGTCGCGCCGCCGATACCGGCTTCCTTCATGGCTTCCAGATCCCGGGTGATGCCATCCTTGCTAATGTTGGACCCCATCCAATGCCACCACACGTAGGGCCGTGCTGCGACGGGCGGATTGCTGAAATCCGTCTCCAGGGTCGCAGCCGTCGCCTCCTGCCGCAGGGCGGCCGCACTTGCCAGAAACAGTGTCCAATAACATATTTTTCTGATTGGCATAATTTTGTTAGTTAATATTCCACCAGCAGCGCCAGATCGATATACTGGCCACCCGCCGTCTGATGGGTATGCACCGCGATCGTGTTGGAGCCTTTCTTGAGCGCCTTTTGCAACGCCTCAGTTACCGGAAACAACTGGTAGTTGGTGATGAACTTTTCGGCCCCGAATATCTTCTGTCCGTTGACATACACCTCCGTATCCTCGTCATAGAAGACGACGATGGCGCCTTTCTTGATATCGCCGCCAGCATAGTCAAAGGTTTTTCTGAAAAAGATGTCCCCGCTCGTCCACTTGGTTCTGATGGTCCAATCCCCTCCGCTGCCGAACGGCGCAAGGCCGGTTTTCCAAGATGTATCATCGAACCCTTCCTTCATCCAGCCATCGGCAGGCCTCTCGACAGCATAGTGATAGGGCGTGCTTAGATCCCCATCTTGTAAGGCTCCGACCAGTACTTTCCACGCAGGCTCAGCCGCCTTCACGGCTGGCTTCGTTGGATCATTCCGCTCATAAGCGGCTTCGCGCGAGGTGATCTCGTGGAGCTTCTTCGCATCAAACTTCGGCGTGCGGTCATAATAGAACAGCCCGTTTTTCTCCTGCTCGATGTCGGTCAGTTGGGTATAGCAAAAGCCAAACAGGTGCGGGTTGTCGAGCATCGCGTCGATGGTTCCCAGGTAGCGGATATAGAATTCGTCGAGCGTTTTGGGACCGGTGCCGTAGCCCCAGCCGCCTCCGGTGGCCCAGCCGATGCCGCCGATCTCGCTGATCATGAACGGAATGCCGCGGTCTTTGGTCGGCGATGCCTTGAGCGAGCCGTAGCGCGCCGGAATGGAACGGGGAACCGAAGTAACCGACAAGTTGCCCAGCCAGCGCTCACGCAGGCTGTCCGCGTTGCCGTCATAATCATGCATATCCAGAACTTCCGGGTTGGGCAACGTGTGCGTCCAGCCGCTGGTTTCGAGTGCCGGCCTGGTGGGATCGACCGACTTGGTGACGTTCCACATCTTCTGCTGCAGGTCGGCGACGTTGCCGTTGGTTTCGTTGAACGCGCACCAACCGACGATGGAAGGATGGTTCCGGTCGCGCAGGAGAACCTCGGTCCACTCGTTGACATAGGCCGAAAATCCCTCTGGCTTGAAATTGAAACCCCAGTTGGGCGACTCGCCCCAGACCATGTAGCCGAGTTTGTCAGCCCAATACAGAAATCTCGGCTCAAAGACCTTCTGGTGCAGGCGCGCGCCGTTGTAGCCGCAGGCCATGCTCAGCTCGATATCCGCCTTCAGCGCCTTGTCCGTCGGTGCGGTCCAGAGCCCCTCGGGATAGAACCCCTGATCAAGAATGAGCCTCTGGAAAACCGGCTTGCCGTTGATCAGGATGCGCCGCCCGTCGATGGCGACACTCCGCAAGCCGAAATAGCTGCTCAGCTCGTCGAGCTTCTCTTTGCCGCTGTATAGGTTGAGCTTGAGATCATATAGAAACGGGGAGCCCGGCGCCCAGAGCTTCTTCGTCTGCAGGTTCACCACCAGCGGGTTCTGCCACGGGCCTGCAGCCGTGTTCGTGCCTGCCGACTTGCCGTCGATGAACGCCTCGGCCTTGAGGGTCAGGTCTTTGTCCGACCCGTTGAGCTTGGCGGTGATGAACACCCGCGAGTTGTCAGGGTCCGGCACAACGGAAATACTCTCCACGAAAGATGTGCCCACCGCCTCCAGCCACACCGGCTGCCAGATGCCCGTGGTGCGGGTATAGGTGCAGCCCTGGCTCTGATCGGGCGACTGCTTGCCGCACGGTTGGAGGCCTGACCACATATCATCCAGGACCTTCACCACCACTTCGTTTGGCCCGTTCTTGAGCAATTTGGTGATTTCAAAGCTGAACGCGGAACTTTCTCCGACGTGGGTGCCGGCCAGTTGGCCGTTGATATAGACCCAAGCCTTGTAGTCCACGCCGCCGAAATGGATCCGCACCCGCTTGCCCTTCATGGAGGCCGGCACGTCGAGGGTGCGGCGGTACCAGACGTTCTTGAGCTTCTCGCTGTTGCCGAGGCCAAGGCCGGAGAGCTTGCTCTCGGGACAGAAAGGGACAAGGATCTTTGAATTGAGATCCTTGCCATACGTCAAGCCGCGGGCCTCTCCGTCCGCCGCCTTGTCGATCTCGAACTGCCACTCGCCGTTCAGCGTCAGCCAATTCTCACGGTAAAGATCCGGCCGCGGATGCTCCGGGCGCGGCACTTCCGCCAAAGCGCCTAGCACGCCACCCATCAGCGCCGCACACATCGCTACCAGTCCCGATCTATTTCTATTCATAGCATTCCATTTCTTGTTCATTGGCGTTCAACGGCCAGTGCCTATCTCCACTTCCGCAAACGTCAGCGCGGCTATTCCGTTAGCCCCGATGATCAGCTTGTCCTGGCTCCAATTGTTTTCCTTGATATAGGTGATCTTCTTCGCGGTGGTCGGTGCCTTGAGTTTGAGGGTCACCACATTTCCTGACACGGAACCGGAGGCAACCAACCCGTTGGCTCCATCCAGATAGAACTCACTGACCAGCGAATCGTTCCAGGCCACCGGCTGATCAAACTCAAGCGCGATGGTGTCCTTCGCGCCACCCGCGAAGGATGCCTGCCTGAGATTGGGCGCGGTGATGGAAGCCGTGGGCGCCTTGCCATAGTTGTCACGTTCGATGAGCGGCTGCATCAAACGCGCGAATTCTGACCAACCAGCCAGCGGATAATGGCAGGGTCCGGCCGGTTTGATCCCCAGTGTGGACATGCAATCCATGTTGGAGAAAAGTCGCGGCAGGGTTCGCTGTTTTTCGCGGATCATGTCGCCGCCGCCGGTGCCCCCGCCCATCAGGCACGAGTTCGGCCAGATCTGGAAGATATAGTAGTGCTGGATATTAGGGAAATCCTGTTTCCAGGCCGCCGCCATTTCCAGGAAATAATCCTGATAGGACTTCCAGTCGAAGTCGCCGGTGG